>JBCAXC010000043.1:0-10684 GCA_038534255.1 Pseudomonadota bacterium | reverse complement strand
GGTCCCCCAGGGGGTGCGCCCCGTGCCGCAGTTGGCGAAGGTGCCGCGCGTCGTGGTTCCGCCCGGCGCATCGCGGGTCCGCATCAGCGGGTGTCCTCGCGCCGGACCTGCGATCTCGGCGGGCGTTGACGGGGTGACACGGCGGTTGAGTTCGGACTGCGGTGACGCTTGCCACCTACCGTCGCCCGCCTGCTGCACTTCCACGAATGACAAGCCGCAAGCCGCCATGCTCTTGGCCCGATCCGCCGGGCTCTCCGGGCGCTGGCCGTCGTTATCTCCAAACATGACGGTGAGATTTGTGAACTCGTTGTTCACGGCGAGCACGTGACGGCTGCCGCTGGAAAAAAACTCCATGCCGTCGTTGTTGTCGCCGAATGCGCGAGACTGGCTTTCAGGGGTGCCGCGCGTTTCAGGATCAAACGTCACACCGTCCGCGAGGATCGGGTCTCCCCATTTGACCAATGGTGTTGCACGATACCCTGGCGGCACCTGCACCGCGTCAGCCGTGCTCGCCGGGAGCGGAGAGAAAGAAAATCCATCTTCGAACGTGGATGCACTTTCCGCCGCGGCAGACGAGGACGTTCCCGAGTAAGCTCCGAGAAACGCGGTCAGCCCGAGCGCCGCCGCACCATCAAGAAACGCACGACGGCTTATCGCCCGATCGACGATCGCATCGATATCCGCTGGCTCGGTCCGCGGCGATTGCACGTCGTCGAACGCGTCAAAGTCGAGGCCGTGGTGGGGCTTTGGGGACTGTGATTGAAACATTGTTGGGGCTCACTCACTGTTCACAAGGGAGGGGCGTTGTCTGCCGCCCCCAAACCTTATCCGATCGCCCAACGCGATTTCATGACGTGGGTCAAAAGGCCTTTTTTGTCCCCTCACGGTGGCGGTTTTCGGGGGTGAAGCCGTTGCGTGCGGCGTCGCGGGGTTCGCTGACCCAGAGGGTGCGGCCGGGGTGCATGCCGCCACCGAGGGTTGCGGGCACGGCATCGTTGCGCATGCGGTTGAGAAGGCGGGTGTCGGCAGGGCCGCAATTCGGGTGAATGCCGCCGTTAGCGTCAACTTCGGCCTGCCACTTCGTGCGGCGCGCTTCGAGGATCGCGGGATCGTTGAGCGCGGCGCAGTTCAACTCATTGGCGTTGAGGTCGGCGGTAATCTCGTCACCGGTTTCGATAAAGGCGATCGGGCCGCCGAGCGCCGCTTCCGGGCCAACGTGGCCGATCACGAGGCCGACCGAGCCGCCGGAGAAGCGCGCATCCGTCATCAGGGCCACCACGATGTCGCGCTCGCGGCAGAGCGTCGTGATGCGCGAGGTGGCGTCCAGCATCTCGGGCATGCCGGGCGCGCCGGCGGGGCCTTCATAGCGGACGATAATCATGTCGTGGTTCTGGAACTGGCCCGGGTCGCTGTCGAGCGCATCGAGAAGCCCCTGTTCGCCTTCGAACACGCGGGCCGTTCCGCGGAACACGTTGTCGTCCAGTCCGCCCTCGACACCGGCGAGTTTCAGGATGGCGCTGAACTCCGGGGAGAGATTTCCACCGAGCACGCGCAGACCACCCGTCGGCTTGAATGGCGTCGCCACGGGATAAACCACTGTGCCGTCCGGCGTCTTCGTGTCCAAGCGTTCGACCTGCTGCGCGAGCGTCTCGCCCGTGCAGGTTTGCGCGTCACCGTTCAGCAAGCCCGCGTCCATCAGTTCGCGCACGATGACCTGGACACCGCCGACCTCGTCGATATCGACCATGGAATATTGTCCGTACGGGCGAGCATCGGTGATGACCGGAACGACGTTCTGCGAGAGGTGATTAAACTCCTCCGGCGTCATGACGTCCTGCCAGAAGTGTGCGAACCCGGCGGCGCGGGAGATCTCCGGTGTATGAAGGACGACATTCGTCGAGCCGCCAATCGCCATCGCGACGATGACCGCGTTGCGCAGGCTGTCCGGGCTGACGATGTCGCGCGGCGTCGTTCCATTGGCGACGAGATCGCGGAGGAATTCTGCGAGCTCACCCGGAAACTCCTTGCGGCGGCGCGGGTCGTCGGACGGCGGGGCGACCATGTGGAGCGGCTGCATGCCGACGACGCCGATGAAGGTCTGCATCGTGTTGTAGGTGAACATGCCGCCGCAGCTGCCGTAGCCGGGGCAGGCGTGCTCGGCGATCCGGCTGCGGTGCGCGGCATCGGCGTGGCCAGCGACCTGATAGGCGCTGACGATATCGAGTGCGTCGCCGGTTTGCGGATCGCGGCCAGGGCGGATAGGTCCATCGGACATGATGATCGCGGGGCGGTTGTGCTCAAGCACAGCGGCGAGCGTGCCGACCGGTGGCTTGTCGCACGCGACGACCGCGATCGTGCCTTCAAGACCCGTGGCGCTCAGGTGTTCGCACAGCGCGTCATGCGTGATCTCGCGCCCGATGAGCGAGTAACGCATTTCGCGCGTGCCGTTGCGGATGCCGTCCGATGTGGCGACCGTGTATTCCGGCTGAACAAGGCGCAGCGGCATCTGTCCGTCACCAGTGCCAACGCGCTCCTTCAGGGTGGCATGGATCGCCTCGACCTTTGCCTGGACGCCGAGATAGCACTGGCTGTCGCCCTTCGTGCCGACCACACCGATCGATGGCGCGTGGATTAGTGACGGGTCAGTTCCAAGCTCGCGTGCGATGCCAAGCGTCTGCGCGCTGCGGCCGGGATGGCGGTCAATCAGGACGGTGCGGGAAGAGGACACAGGCGGGCGGCTCCGAGCAGTTTGAAAGCGGTATCGCGGGTTATGCCGAGCGCCGGTGGCGCGGGCAAGTGGTGCGCATGACACGGGCGCCGATGACCGGCGCTGTCGTGCTCAGGCGAGGTCGAACCGCTTTGCAATGCGATCAACGGGCGTGCCATCCGCTAGAGGCACGTCGTGTGTCGTGCCGTATGTCGTGAACCCCATGCGCTCGTAGTAGCCGAGCCCGCCGCTGTTGTCAGCGCGGATGGTGGCGTTGATAGCGATGAGACCGGCGTTGGCGGCGGCGGCGTGCGTAGCGGTAAAGAGCGCGCGGCCCAGTCCCGGCACTTTCGGCGCTATTCGTGCGAATGTCGCGATGTCGCCCCACGCACCGTCGCGCTGGGTCGCAGGTGGTTCACTCATCCTCCAGAGACACTGGAAGCCGGCGGGTTCGCTATTCAAATCGTCAGCAACCGAGGACGCGATCAGTGCGGGGTCGCGGAGAAATTTGATCTCGAAGGCGCTGGGGCTGTACGCGCTCTGATAGGCGGTCGTGCCGCCAACGCGAATGATGGTGTTCAGGATTTCGGCGAGTACGGGGACGTCATCTACCTGCATCGGCCGCACTGCGATCGCGACGTCGGTCATGTCGCGAAAAGCCGCTCACCCTGCTCGTCAATGACGCGTTGCGCCTTCAGGACGGTGAACTGGATGCACTCGTCGCGTGAGGCATAGACATCCGCGCGGATGAGCTTGTGCTGCCGTGCTTCTCCGTCGATATCGCGTTCGATCGTGGCGGCCAGACGGAACTGGCTGCCCTCCGGTATGGGCGTCGGGATGATGCGAAAGCCTTTGTAGTCGACCGCGTCTGCCGCCTGCGGCGCGATCTCTGTCGCACCGGCACCAAAGAGCTTTTTCAGGAAAGACATGATTTATCCTGCAGGGCGGATGCGACTAGTTCTCTTTTTCATCCCGCGTCCATGGCAACGCCATATCATCAAGACAAAGCTTGAGCGCGGGTGCGTGCCGGGCGGTCACGGTCTCGCTTTGAGAGAATGTCTTGAATTCGGCGTAGGTGCCATTGCGGGGCTGGAGATGCGCATGGATGACGAGCGTTGCGACATCGATGACCCAGTACTCGCGGACGCCGGCGATCGAGTAGAGGGTCGCCTTGCGATCAAGATCGAACGCGAGGCTGCTCTCGGCGATTTCGATAACGAGCAGCGCGTTCGGCCCGGTCACGAAAGGCGCATCGGTCTCGGCATCGTGGACAAGAATGTCCGGCACGTAGTGCGTATCGTCGTTGACGTTGAACTGGGGCTCGGAACTCACAGTGAGCGTCTGCCCCAAACGCAACGTCAGGTCTTTCGCTAGCCGCGTCCGCAAAATTTCGTGCCGATTTCCTTTCGGTGACATCGGCACAACCTCGCCTGCGATGAGTTCAATTCGTTCGTGATCCGCGAGGATCCCGGCCGCGGCCATCGCTTCGAGCTCCGCTGTCGTGAACCGACGCCTGCCGAGGCCTTCGGCGGCGCGTGTCGTGCTCCTGGCCTCCGTCTGCGATGGGGCGTGGATGTTCATTTTTCCTCCTCAGCTGGCACCAGCCCGAGTTCGAAAAGTGATAGAGCCAAAACAGGCACGGCCAGAGGTGTCAGTGTTTCCGCTGCGCCATGCGTAACGATGGAACCGTAATGACCGTCGATGGCATCTCTATGGACGTGCGTCTCAAGGCTTGTAGCGTCGATGACCCAATATTCGGAAACGCCCTCTGCCGCATAGAGCGCGGCCTTCTGCCCAAGATCGGTCGCGAGACTGGTCACTGCGATCTCTACCACAAGCAGCGCGTCTGCCGGTCTTATGTCACGCACGGCAGTGTCAGATGGGCCAACGAAAATATCCGGTTCGAGAAAGTTTCCTGAGCCAAGCGGCAGCGTTGGCTCAGCCATTATCGCTACCGCGTCCGGCCGCGTTCTGCCCCAAGACGAGAGAAGTGCCCTCTGGACCTCCATGTGCGCGGCGCTTTTGGGGCTCATGGGCACGATCTCCCCGTCGATGAGTTCGAAGCGGTAGTCGGTGGGGAGCACACCCGTTTCGACCATGCGGAAGCAGTCACTGACTGTGAAGCGATGGCGTGGCAGTTCGACCCCGTCGTCGGTCGAGACGCGGATCATGCCGGGATCGCCCGGCCGACGGGCTGGCGCGTGGAGGTTCATGATCGCAACGATAGCACGGATCGCGTGTTCATCCAGCGAACGGGCACGTTGAGAACAAAAGGGACGCCCGGTGGTGGGCGCCCCTGCATTTTGGCGACCGTCTTCGCCCGCGCCTCAGTTATCCAGGAAGCTGCGCAGTTTCCGGGAGCGGCTCGGGTGTTTCAGTTTGCGCAGCGCTTTCGCTTCGATCTGGCGAATGCGTTCGCGGGTGACCGAGAATTGCTGGCCGACTTCTTCGAGCGTGTGGTCGGTGTTCATGCCGATGCCGAAGCGCATGCGGAGCACGCGCTCTTCACGCGGTGTGAGCGAGGCGAGGACACGGGTCGTCGTCTCGCGCAGGTTGGCCTGAATCGCCGCATCGATCGGGAGGACCGCGTTCTTGTCCTCGATGAAATCACCGAGGTGGCTGTCTTCCTCGTCACCAATCGGCGTTTCGAGCGAGATCGGCTCCTTAGCGATCTTCAAGACCTTCCGCACTTTCTCAAGCGGCATGGCGAGCTTTTCCGCAAGCTCTTCCGGTGTCGGCTCGCGCCCGATCTCGTGCAGCATCTGACGCGATGAGCGGACAATCTTGTTGATCGTCTCGATCATGTGCACCGGAATACGGATCGTGCGGGCCTGGTCGGCAATCGAGCGTGTGATCGCCTGGCGGATCCACCACGTGGCATAGGTCGAGAATTTATATCCGCGGCGGTACTCGAATTTATCGACTGCTTTCATCAGGCCGATATTGCCTTCCTGAATCAGGTCGAGGAACTGCAGCCCGCGGTTGGTGTATTTTTTCGCGATCGAGATCACGAGGCGCAGATTGGCCTCGACCATCTCTTTCTTAGCTATGCGCGCCTCGCGTTCGCCTTTTTGCACGTGGCGGACAATGCGGCGGAATTCGGTGATCTCGAGGCCGGTCTCGGTCGCGAGGTTCTGGATTTCACCGCGCATCTTGCCGATCTGCCGCTCTTCGCGCTCGACGAACTTGCCCCACGTTTTCGCATTCAGCTCGGCGACGTTGGTCGTCCAGTTCGGGTCAAGTTCGCTGCCTTGGTAGGCCTCGGCGAACTGGACGCGCGGCACACCATAGCTGTCCGCGAGGCGCATCAAACGCCCCTCAAAGCCCATCAGACGCTTGTTGATCGCGTAGAGCTGCTCGACGAGACTTTCGATCCGCATGTTGTTGAGCGACAGGCTCTTCACATCGACGATGATGTCGTCGCGGAGCTTTTTGTAGCGCGTCAGCTGAGACTTCGAGAGCTCCTCGTCGGCCAGCGCCTTCTCGACGTTCTGGTCCTGCAGCTTGCGGAGTTTTTTGTAGTTGTCGGCGATATTGTCGAAGGTCTCGAGAACGCGTGGCTTGAGTTCGGCTTCCATGGCCGCGAGGCTCATGCCGCCGTCGAGATCATCATCGTCCTCGTCGTCTTCGCCTTCAGTTTTTTCTTCCTCGGGCTCAGGTTCCGGCTCGCCCTTGGCAGCCGCCTCCGCCTTGCGCGCCTCTTCCTTCTTGGCTTCCTCGGCGAGTTGGGCCTGGCCTTCAGCTGTGTGCTGGAGGGAGTTGTCCGGCTTTTTCTCCGGACCGTCGTAGGTCGCTTCGAGGTCGATGATGTCGCGCAGGAGGATTTTTGCTTCGTTCAGCTCGTCGCGCCAGATGATGATCGCCTGGAAGGTCAGAGGGCTTTCGCAGAGCCCGGCAATCATCGCTTCGCGACCGGCCTCAATGCGTTTGGCGATGGCGATCTCACCCTCGCGAGACAGCAGCTCGACCGTGCCCATCTCACGGAGGTACATGCGGACAGGGTCGTCGGTGCGGTCCGTCGGCTCTTTGGCGGCGCGCGTTTTGGTGACGCCAGTCGCTGCAGCCGGGGCGATCTCCCGAGGTGCGTCAGCATCAACTTCTTCCGCTTCATCTTCTTCGTCCTCTTCCGGCTCTTCAGCCTCGATCACGTTCACGCCCATGTCGGAGAATTTCGACATGAGATCTTCGATGAGTTCCGAGGTCACATCCTGCGATGGCAGCACGGCGTTCAGCTCATCGAGTGTCACGTGACCGCGTTGCTTGGCCGTCTTCATCAACTTCTTGATGGCGGCGTCGGACATATCGAGGATTGGTTTGTCGGCGCTGTCGACCGCGGGCTCGGCCTTGGCTTTGGGAGCCTTCGCGGCCTTGGCGGTGCGTGTCTTTGCCTTGGTTTGTGTCGTCGTTGCCATTCTCATCTCCAGCCGGATGCCACGCAGCTGTGCCTCGCCGTCAGCCGCGCCCTCGCCAGGTGCGCAGCCCGCTACACGCTGCATGGAAATTCACTCGACGTGCTGCTTGCACAGCCCGCGCGTTCACGTTTGTCCGTCCCTGTCAGCCGCGCGTACGCAGCTCTTCCCCGGTGTCCGCAAACGCGGCACCCGCTCCTTACGATCAGGCATCTTCTCCAGTACGCGCGCGCCCCTCGGCTTCAGCTTTCTGGTTGTGAACGTCGATGAGCCTGGCAAAGGCCTGTTCGGAAAGATCATGTTTGAGATCTTCTCCGGCGCGGTGAACGTCGTCTTCCAGATGCTTTCCGTTATGCAGCGCGAGCGTATGGAGCCACCCTTGTCCGGCCTCTTCCAGTGAGGCCTTCGGTTCGGCGAAGCGGTCGCTCTTGTGAGCAGTCAAGCGCCCGATGAGCGCACGTCCAGCTTCGCAACCCGATCGTTGCAAATGGCGCTGCACTTCAAGCGTGTCAAGAGGTGTGCCTGCGGCATGCGTTGCAAGAAGTGCGTCACGCACGCGTGCGAGCGCTTCATTGCCGAAATGGATTGCGGCGATGCTGTCGAGATGCTCGTCGATCAGGTCCGGGTGATTGATCAGGGTATGGAGCAACAACGCCTCGCGACCAAGCGTCTGGCTTGTGCCATTCCGCACGATCGCGCTCTGCAGCAAGGCCGATGACGCTGGTGCGCCGGGCGCGGCGCCCCCGCCCTTGGTCGGCGAATAACCGGTACGAGAATGTGATCGTGACGCCGCGCCCGCCTGAGACCAGCGGGACGGGTTGCCCGTCGTGTCCCGACGTCCTGCAGTCGCGCCGCGTCCTGCGTATCCGGGCTTGGACCGCTGAGCCCGCCAGGCCTTGAAGAGGCGGTCTGACATCTCGCGCTGATAGTGATCGCGGACGCTTTCGTCGCCAATGCGGGACACCGCAGTGCGGATGGTCTTTTCGAGTTGCGCGCGACGCTCCGGTGTCGACCAGTCGCCGGCAGCCCACTCCTTGTCCCAGAGGACGTCGGCGAGGGGCCGCGCGTTATCGAGGACAGAGACGACCGCCTGCGCACCTTCGCTCTTCAAGAGGTCGTCAGGGTCCTGGCCGCTTGGCATGAACGCGAAACGCAGGCTGAGGCCCGGTCGCAAACCGGGGAGCGCAGTTTCGATGCCACGATGCGCGGCTTTTCGGCCTGCCTGATCTCCGTCGAAGCACAGCACTGGTTCGTCAGCCATGCGCCACAGCTGGGCGATCTGCGTCTCCGTCAGCGCTGTTCCGAGTGGCGCGACGGCATTGGGCACGCCAGCCCGTGCCATCGCGATTACGTCCATGTACCCTTCAACAACGACGATCTGACCGCGATCGTAGGCCGCCTTGCGGGCTCCGGCGGCGTTGTAGAGCACATGGCCTTTGTGAAAGAGCGGTGTTTCCGGGCTGTTCAGGTATTTGGCGGGAACATCGCTTGAAAGCGCGCGCCCGCCAAAGGCAATGACGCGTCCCTTCAAGTCCGTGATCGGGAACATGACGCGATTGCGGAAGCGATCGTAGGCGTTCGCGATATCCTCGCCCCCGATCAGCATGCCAGCCGAGATTGCGTCGGCCTCGCTGAAACCGGCCTCCCGCAGATGAGCTTTCATCGCGCCGCGATCATCAGGCGCGAAGCCGAGACCGAAGCGCTCCTGAATGGCGTCATCGAGACCGCGACCTGCCAGATAGTCCACCGCGACGCGCCCGGCGCCAGAGCGCAATCGTGAGCGGAAAAAGCGCTGCGCGGCGTCCATCAGATCGTAGAGCCGTGTGCGCTCGTCGCGGCGTGCACGGTCTTCCGGCGCATCACTCTTCACCGGCATCGGCACACCGGCTTCACCCGCCAGCTGCTCGACGGCTTCGGGGAAGCTCAAGCCCTCGGTCGTCATCAGAAACTTGAAGATGTCGCCGTGCTCGCCCGTTGCGAAACAATGATAAAACGCTTTCTGGTCATTGACCGTGAAAGAGGGCGTCTTCTCGGTTTTGAACGGGCTCAGGCCCTTGAACTCGCGACCGGCCCGCTTCAACGGCACGCGCCGTGAGACGACCGCGCTCACGGAGACGCGCGCGCGGATTTCGTCGAGGAAAGCGTTGTCGAAACGCATGGACATCCCAGTCGGAGCAGAAAGAGGACAGACGGCGTGCGTGATGGCGCGAAAGTAGCTTGATTCGAGGGTGATTCGGTCGCCGGTCGTGCGTGTGGGGCGTTACAGCGGAAAACCGGTGGATCGCTGTCTTGAGGAAGCGTCGTTCACCATCGCGTCACCCGCCCGAGCGATCAGCCGAGCTTCTGCTTCACCATCTTTGAGGCGAGCGAAAAATCCATCTGCCCGGCGTACTGTTCTTTCAGCTTGCCCATGACGCGCCCCATGTCCTTGAGGCCGGAGCACTCAAGATCTGCGAGCGTCTTTGTGACGGCGGCATCTGTCTCAGCCTCATCGAGCTGACGCGGCATGAATTCCTCGATGATTCCGATCTCGTCGAGTTCCTGCTGCGCAAGTTCAAGGCGGCCGGCCTCCTCGTAGGTTTGCACGGACTCGCGGCGCTGCTTAACCATCTTGGCCATGATGTCGAGAATGTCGGCATCGCTGACGCCGTCATCGCTCTGTGACCGGGCAGCGATGTCGCGATCCTTGATCGCGGCGTTGATCAGGCGGAGCGTCGACATGCGGCGCTTGTCCTGCTCGCGCATTGCGTCCTTGAGGGCGGTATTCAACTGGTCACGCATCGAATGTCTCCAGTTAGCCTAACGAGATTGAAGGAACCCGGTTCCGGGCCGGAACGGGCAAATGGCACTGCTCAACAGTCGCGGAGCTTGCGGGCTGCAGCCCTGTGCGACGTCGCGGGGATGCGTGTCTCCTCCCATGACCGGGAATCGCAGACGGCATCAAGTCACCTGACGGTCGACGCTCAGGGATTCGTGTTAACGAAAGTATATCGGGCACGGATGAGGCAGGCGCGTTGACGTGCATCCCGTCCCGGCCTACCTCACGGGCGACCGGCCAAAGAGCCAATCTGAAGCGGTCGTGCTCGGCCAACTTCAGACGCCTGATATCGGTGCATATTCATGTCGCGCAACTCCGGACAGCCATGCGCCTGACGCATGCGACCGCGACGTCACGGCCAATGAACGAGGACATCACGATGAGCAAAACCGGCACAGGTCGAGGTGGCGATGCGGGCTGGAGCGACGTGCCGGCGACGGCCTATCTTGTTCTCGCAGATGGAACGGCCATTCCGGGGCAGGGGCTCGGTGCGGTTGGTACGGCGCCGGGCGAGGTATGCTTCAACACGGCGATGACGGGATATCAGGAGATCCTGACCGACCCGTCTTATGCCGGCCAGATCATCACGTTCACGTTTCCGCACATCGGCAACGTCGGGGCGAACGACGAGGACATCGAGACAGCGAGCGCGGCGGCCGCATCCGGCGTGCGCGGATGCGTGTTGCGGAAACGTGAACGTGATGATCTGGCCGGCATAAGACGGGTCGGTCAGGATCTCCTGATATCCCG
>JBCAXC010000042.1:0-10692 GCA_038534255.1 Pseudomonadota bacterium | reverse complement strand
ATGAGTTTGTTGATCTCTTCTTGAAGCGGTTCGATCTCGACCGGCATATCCGCCTCGAGCCGTTCGGCATCGCCCGCCCGGATCTGCGCGAGCCCCTGCTCGATCCGCTTGAGAGGACGCAACCCGTAGAGGACCTGGAAGAAAATCGCCGCAATCAGCCCGATCGCCAGCGCTGCGAACGTAACCGTCACCGTCCGGGCGAAGTCCGAGACGACCGAGTCAACCTCCCCAAGACTTCCAGTCACCGTATACAGGTAACGCGGAGTCAGATCCTCACCCGGCGGGGGAAAGATCTGCGAGATCACGCGAAGGGGTTTGCCGCCCGGGCCGATCATCCGCTGAAACCGGAACTGCTGGTCCGGCAGCTCGATCGCCTGCGCGAAGTCAACGTCGAGCACTGTGTCCGTCAGCGACTCAGACACATAACGCACACTGGCCGCCGCATCGGCGCGAGCCCCTGTCGGGACGATCTGCCAATACCATCCGGTCTCTGGAAACTGGAACAGCTCATCGCCGAACTGGCTCGGCTTCACGATATCACCCGACGACGACACGCTGGATGAGATCAGCAACGGCAGCAGATTTGCCAGCCGGATGTCGAAGTCGCGCTCCGCCTGGGCGCGAAACAGTGACGTCAACAAAAGCCCGGCAACTGGAAGCGCCAGCAGCGCCCAGACCGCAGCGGAGAGAAACAGCCGAAGCGCAAGAGAATTAAGCTTCATCTCCGCCTTGCGACAGACAGTAGCCGAGGCCGCGCACCGTCTTGATCATGTCGCCCGGAATTTTCTTCCTCAACCGCCCGACGAACACCTCGATCGTGTTTGAGTCGCGATCAAAGTCTTGCTCGTACATATGCTCCACGAGCTCCGTGCGAGAGACGACACGGCCCTCGTGGTGCATCAGATAGGAGAGCAGGCGATACTCATGCGAGGTGAGTTTAACGGTCGCGCCATCAACCGTCAGTCGCGCCATTTTCGTGTCGAGCCGGATCGGCCCGCACTCGATCTCGTTTTTTGCATGGCCCGTTGCACGTCGCAGCAGCGCCCGCACACGCGCCAACACTTCCTCCATGTGAAATGGCTTGGCGACATAGTCGTCAGCACCGGCGTCCATCCCCGCCACCTTGTCACTCCAGCGATCGCGCGCCGTGAGGATCAGGACAGGCATGCTTCGGGAGTTGCGGCGCCACTTCTCAAGGACGCTCAACCCGTCCATCTCAGGCAGACCGAGGTCAAGAATAACCGCGTCGTAAGGCTCCGTGTCACCAAGGAAGTGACCTTCCTCACCGTCGCTTGCCGTGTCGACGGCATAGCCCGCGTCGCCAAGCGCTTCGACGAGCTGGCGATTCAGATCCGGATCATCTTCGACAACGAGCAGACGCACGTCTTCGCCTCCGATTGCGCTAGGTGTCGCCGTCTATAACGCGCGCGGTCTCACCTCGCCAGTGGCGTCACCCCGCCGTTGTCCGCGTCGACGCGCACACGGCTCACGCGCCCATCTGGTGCCGCAATCGTAACCTCGTACGCATAGCGATTGTCACGGCGGCAAAGCTTGATGCTCACAACCTTGCCTTCGGTATGGTCCGCGACCTGCCGCAAGACATCCGATACGGGCAGCAGACCTTCGTTGCGCGCGACAGGTCCGGCTTCAGACCAGTCCGCATAGCAAGCCGACTGGGCAGCCGCGGCAGGATGACTAAGCTGTGACGGGACCGTGCTCAGCAAAAGCGCAACGGTCAAAACGCGTGGCGTGCGTAGACGAACACGCGTGGGGTTTGGGGGGTGTCGCATGATCGCACAACGATGCGACACGGGAGATGAACCCCTGCTGAATCGTTCAGCGCGCGGGATGGAGTGTGCAGCCGGTCAAAGCCGCACATTCACCACCCGCTGCGTCAAAGCAGAATTCGCCCGCATCCGCCCGACAATCGCAAGCACGGTGCCCGACACACCGCCGAACGCCTGAATGAGCCGTGCCACAGCGTCCCCGAACTGCTCGATCATTACGGAGGAAATATCGAGACCGACGAACGGCCCGATGATTGGCAAGACGGTCGAGAGCGCCGTGATGAACGTCCCCCATAGCGTCAGGGACTCAGCCCACCATTTCTTTGATTGCTGCATGTGCGTCGTCTCCTTTGATCGTGGTTGGGTCTTTGAAGAGGTGCTGGACGGTGCGTGATCATCCGCCGCCGCGAGGCTGCGTTGCGTGGTCGATCGCAAACGCCGCATCCATCCGCGCCCAAAGTGCTTGAAATGCTTGAGCGAGCGATAGAATGCGTCGCGCGCCGCACTGATATGCTGGACGACGTCGCCAGACGCCGCAGCGGCAACAGCGGCACGCGTGATCGGACCAATTTCTCCATCGGCCTCGACGTCAACGGCGCGCTGCAACATGCGGATGGCACGTTTCGGCCCGTGCTGAACCGCGGCATCGAACACCATCATGTCGACACCCGCGGGCAGCCGTTGCGCCGATGTCGTGCGCCAGAACTGCTGGTGATAGATCGTGCGGATCTGCGGCAGCGTGAGCGCCTTGACCCCGTCGACCAAGGACTTGCGGCGCCAGTCCTTGAGACGCGACCCGAGCTGCATGGCCAGCAGTCCGATCGTGACACCACGATAGGTCGGCCCGCCAGGGTCCGCCGGATGATCGGAATAGCCGCCCTCGAACTCGAGAACATGCGCCAGTGCCGCCTCAAACCGCGGATCGAGCGCATCGTGTTTTTTTACTGCCGCCGGGTTCGGCCAGCGATAGCCAAGCACACGGGATTTCGCGAAGCGCCGCTCGTTTACCGCGTTCGATTGATTGCCGCCGAGGAGAACAACGTGATGCTCTGTCTCGCGGACAAAAAACCCAACATGCCCGAACGCGGGGTTTGCAGTGCGTGACAACACCACGATACAGCCACGCCGCGGACGCGAGAGTTTTTGTCCCCACCGCTGATACGAGCGCGCCATAAGTGAGCGCGTGCTAGAGATGCCGGCGCGTTCAAGACAGGCGCCGACGAAGGCAGCACACCATGCCACTTCGTCGCGCTGGATCCCGCTTTGCCCGACCAGCTTGTAGTACGCGAGGATTTTGGGATTGTGTGCCGCACCGGCTTTTTCGCGAATGCCGACGTCGCGTTGCGCCAAACGCATCCATTTCGGCGCGCGGGCCGATTGAGACATATCGATCTCCAGTCGGAGTGGTGGATCAGGGAAGTTGGACGTCGCGCCGAAGAGAAAAATTCACCGTGACTTGGACAGACGAGCCTACAGCGTCACGCTCAGCGCTTGCCCGACACCGTATGTGGCCGAGACCTGCGCAACCCGCACGTCGAAGCGGAGCGGAATGCTCGCACCCCAATCACTTGTCTGGTCTGCCGTCTCGTACAGAAAGTTTGGCTCCGCGACGGTGACCGCGCGTATCGGCGTGCCATTCTGAAGGATCTCGAAACGATACTGCTCGAAGGCCTCGCCAAGCCCGACATCAACATCGACCCAACTGTCACCGCCGTACCGTGTCCGACGAATCCACGAGAAGCTGTCACCAGCCGTCGTCGCGCGGCGTCGGACATGAACCGGCGAGATCGGCTGATAAGCGATCCCATCCAGCGCAACGTCACGCTGGGTGTACGAAAAGTGCGCCAGTGGTCGCTGGCTTGGTCCCCATATGTAGGTGAACGGCAAGCCGCGTTGCTCCGGCGTCAATTCGAGCGGCACGACCGCATCATCAAGCAAGACGAATGTCGCGTCCGCCAAAGGCGGTTGCGCAACCCGCTGCTCGGTACCGAGCTGCCCTCGCAGAACCGACGTCAGCCGATACGTATCCGCGCCGATAAGCTCCGCGTTCTGGAACTGAATGACTTCCCAGCGATTATCACCATGATGCACGGTCGCAATGTTTCCGCCATTGAGAACGGTCAGTCGTGGCAGCGCAGCGAGCGTGCCAGAAGTCAACGTCACATCAAACGCGGTTGCGCGGTCCCAGCGTGACACCGCGGCTCCCTCGACGATCTCCGTCACCCGGCCGATCGTCGCGGGGCGCGATATCTGGCGCACCAGTGTCAGCGCATCGTTCCCGGCGGATCGATAGAGATCGACCATGCCAGGCCAAGGCGACGCCGCTGCCGCAAACCAGCCGAACGTATCCTCGCTCTCACCAGGGCGACGAGGCAGATCGAGAAAGTGTCCCTCGATCGGCCCGATGACAGGGAGCACCACCTCTTCGGGTGCACTGCTGACATCAGGCGGTGGCGCAAAGACCTCCGGCACGATCGTACGGGCTTCGACTTCGATCGAATTTCCCGATGTCAGCCCCGTCACCCGAAACGGCGCCGAGGTTGCGTCTCCATCCAGTGACACGATGTCGGACGGAGCGATGCCGAGGCGGCTTGGCGGGAGATGAAACGTCGCCGTCTCGCGAGATTGCCACGCATCATGCAGCCACTGCTCCGCAATCCCGCGCGCTTGCTCGACATCCAGCACCAGCGGAAGGTCTGCTGTGGCAACGCGCGAACTCTCCGTCGTTAGGCGCTGCGATTCCTGTGATGCCCGCTCATATCCCCGCGCTTCATCAATGAACCCGAGCTTCACAGACGCCGGCAGTTCGTTCTCCTCCGCGCGGGTCACGGAGTGCAACATGGCGCCGGGCGTCGTCTCGACAAGATCGTCAATCCCGACGTTCAGCGCCGTGCCCCTCCCGCCGCGATGACAGAACCGGATGATGTCCGCATCCTCGAAGGCATCGAAGAAGAATGCCAGTTCGAGCGGTTGCAGTGCCTGCCGCGCCGACATCAGTCGCTCGACGACGAGGCCGTGCAGCGTCCCCTCGAGACAAGCCGCATCGAACGCGTCAAAACCATAGTCGCCAAGCACGCTGGCGATGAGTTGCGCGAGATCAAGACCGCCGAGGCGTCCAGTCAGCCAGTGGCCGAGCGTCCAGTTGTCTCCATCGGACCAGACAGATCGCGCGCGTGGAAACGCTGGATAGGGTCGTGCGTCCCACGTGTAGAGATACAGACGATCGAGATCGATCATCCGTCCGTCATAGAGTGTGGAATGCGGATTGCGCGCCGCAACGAAGTTTTGGTCCCCCGGATCGAAGAACGACAGCATCGCGGTGATGTAACGCCGCTGCATGAGATCATCACGGCGGCCAGCCGAGAAGTACGGCAGTGACGACTCGGTGCTCTTGGGGTCGACAAAAACGTTCGGCTGGTTAGCACCGCGGTCAACGGCCGGGCAGCCAATTTCGGTGAACCAGATCGGCTTCGAACCCGGCACCCATGCCGTCGGCGTGCTGTTTTCGACGCCGCCAGGTCGATTGAAGTGCGCCTCCCCCCACCACGAGGCGAGATCCTTGAACCGGAACACCCACGGCTTGCCCGCACCATCCGTAATCGGTGTGCGCACCTGCGCCTCACGATCCGCCAGGTTCGCGTAGTACCAGTCATAGCCTTCGCCACCCTGGACGTTGGCGGAGAGATAATCCAGATCGTACGTCGAGGTGTACCCGGCGAGCCGATCCGCATGTCCCTCCCCATCGCGCCAGTCGGCCAATGGCCAGTAGCAGTCGATGCCGACGGCATCGATATCCGCAGAGGCCCAGAGCGGATCGAGATGAAAGGCGACATCACCCGTGCCGTCGGACGGCTGGTGGCCGAAATACTCCGACCAGTCGGCGGCGTAGGTGATCGTCGTCTCGGGCCCGACAACCTCCCGCACGTCACGTGCGAGCGCCACGAGCGCATCGACAAACGGATAGCCGCCCGTCTCGTCACGCACCCACGTCAGCCCGCGCAACTCGGACCCGATGAGAAAGGCATCGACGCCACCCGCCGCTTTGCACAGATGCGCATAGTGCAGGATCATGCGCCGCCACGACCACTCCGCCGGCCCGCTGTAGGTGACGGAATCACCCGCAACAGCGAAGTCCGAGACCGCCGCATCGCCGACAAAGCGGGCGACATCGACAGCCGCCTGTGCCGTCTTGTCTGGTGATAGTGGCTGGCCTGGCGCCGGGGAGACCGTGATACGTCCGCGCCACGGATAGACGGACTGAGCCGCTCCGCCGTAGGGATCTTCGAGACTGTTACCCTCCGGCACATCCATCATCAGGAACGGATAGAAAGTCGCCTTGACGCCACGTGCTGCAAGATCGCGCAAAGCCGCAATCACGGAACGGTCCGCAGGCGTGCCCCCGAACGCGGGACGACCATCGACCTGCGAGACCTCGTGCGCCGCCACACGCGAAAGCCCCTGCACAGACCAGGTGTGCGGCAGTGTTTCTTTTTCTCTCCGCTCAACGCCAGGCCGCACATCACAATGGTCGGCGCGCAAGTCTGTACCGAACCAGCTGACGATCAACGACGCGTGCTTGAGTTCGGGAGCACTGGCCTGCAACGCATCCATCGATGCGCTCCAGTCGCTCCCGCCCTGCAGTGTGTGCGTGTTCTCCGTGAAGCGCTCGCTTGCGCCAGCCGTGCGCACGATCTCGGACGTGTCGTAGGCGAACTCCCCCGCCGCCGGGATGATGGTCACCGCCTTGATCCGCTGCTCAAAATCGTCAACGGGGCGAAACACCTCGAACGAGAGCTGCGGCAAGCGATTGCCGAACCGCGCAAGGGCCATGCGCTCGAAGACGATGTAAGCGAGACCACGATAGGCCGGCGTGTTCTCCGCGCCCTCATGCGCGACGATCAACGGGTCTGCATCTTGATCCACAGCGCCGGCATGCAAGCGATACGTGAGCGTCGCGAGATCGAGTTCCTTTCCATCCGCCCAGACGCGCCCGATCCGTGCGATTGGTCCCTCGCAAAGTCCGACGGCAAAAGAGGAAAAGTAACGATAGTCTCGACGTGACCCGCCGCCGGAAGACGACTGCGAGGCCTTGCCACCTCCTGATCCGCCAGCGCTGGACGTGACGACCTGCTCTTCGAAGGGCGGACCCCAGATGATCTGCCCGCCAAGCCGTGCACGTCCCCAGAGCCGCGGAATTGGCGCGCCCTCGCCCGATGCCAGCAGATGAAGATCGTCGAGCCGCGGGCCTTCGACGACGCGCTCCTGCCCGGACGGAGCAAAAAGCGCCTGATCGATGTACCGCCCCGCGAGCGCACCAGCCGCACGCCCGATCGCAGCGCCGGTGAGCGTTGCCCCTAGCACGCCGATGTTCGGCAGCACCGCGCCACCAATCGCAGCACCAGCCGCACTCAATGCGAGTGTCGCCATGTCAGTGCTCCTCGCCTGGAAACTGAAAGACTGCCGCAATGCGCCGTCGCCACCATTGCGTCAGCGGCACCTCGACGACGCCGACCCGCTCCTGCGCATGGATCAGCGTACCGACCCCGCTGGCGATGCCGACGTGTTTGGCGACCGCGCCCTCGCGCATCCGGAAGATCAGCACATCTCCGGCACGAAACGACCGTGAGTTTTCATCTCTGAAATCGCCGCCCATGACGAGATGCTTGCGCGCGGCGTCAAGCAGCGTCTCGGCCCCGCTCGCCTCACCCCAGTCGGGCGTGTAAGGTTCGAAGGACTGAGGCTCTTCGCCGATAAGCTCCCGCCACACACCGCGAACGAGCCCGAGGCAATCGCACCCGACCCCGCGCAAACTCGCCTGATGCTGATATCGCGTGCCGAGCCATGCGCGGGCGCGCACGACAACTTTCAGCTGGAACCGCGTCATGCGTTGGCGCGCCGATCATCCGCGCTTGGATAGAATGTGACATACGCGGCGCTCGGCAAATGCGGGAAACCACGAAAGTTCAGGGCATTTGCAAATTTATCTCTGCATGTCGCGATGGCCTTGTCACAGCCGGCTGTCGCGACGAACGTATCGCCCGCCTCAACCAGGCCGCGCATCGGCTCCCACACATCAAGCGTGTGAACGCCGTCCGCAAACGTGTGGGACCGGACCTGCACCGTGCGCCCGGACTGCACGCCAGACGACCATGCCATCAGCCCAAACGAGAACCAGTTGTTGGGGATGTCTTGCGCGCCGTTGAATGCCGCAATGAAACGGGTCGCGCTCAAGACCGAGACAATCTCTCCTTCGCGACGCAACGTGCAACCGTCCAGATCAACGCCACAGTGCTCATCCCCGAGCGCCGCATCACACTGACGCTGATAGAGCCGCCCCTGCACTTGCCCAAGCTGCGCAGCGAGCCCGCGCACTTCTGCGCGAAACCCGTGTTCCGTCCGGGTCACTTCACCAATAGTGCCGACCCGCAACAAGACCCGTTGCGATGGCGCAGCCCAGTTAACCCGATAGAGCGAGATCGTCGCTCGGTCATAAACGCCGTCCGCAAGGTCCTGCTCGGAGATCCGACCGCTCTGCAGTGCGCCTTCGATATCCGTGTTGTCGACGTTGAGACCAACCGCCTGCCGGGCATCGCGGGAGGAAAAACCCGACGCAGCTTCGTAGAGAGTCCCGTCGAACGTCAGATCACGGTCGTGATCGGTAAATCCCAGAACGTCACCATCCTGCCGCACAACGTGCCAGCACCAGCACAGCGTCGTCGCGCCGGTCTCAAGATGCGCCCGCAGCTCCGGTGAGACCGCCGTCATACCAGGATCTCCGTCACGGGGATGGTCGGGATCGCGCCATGCGAGACACAGTCAAAATTGATCTCCAGCCGGTCGGTCGCAAACCGCACCGGCGTATCGAACTCATACCCTGCCGTGACGACCGCTTCGACACCGGGTGTAGATGCGGAGGAAAAACGGACCACACCATCACTGGGATCGACGGTGAAGTCAGCCGCCTCGGTCATCTCGACACCATCTACCGCCACTTTGACAGTGCCTTGCACCGGCTTCGAGATGGTCCGCACATAGGGCGCGTGCGCGCCGCCATACGTCTTGATCAGCTTGAAGCTCCCGATCGTGCCATCCCCGACGCCGATCACCTGATCCATTGCGCTGGTCGCGAGCCCCGGAGAGACGGAGCGAAAATCTGTCATGTCCTTCCAGCGGAATCCGTAGAGCTGGCCGCGGCGCTCCTCGAAGAACGCAATCACCGCATGAAGATCATCCATCGTGCGAACGCCATAGCCCGCGTTGTATGAGCGACGTGAGTCCGCCCATCGCGCGTTGCGCTCCTCATGACCAGAGCCGAGCACCACGACGTCCGTGCGCCGTGTTGGCCCACCGCTCGCACCACGCGAAATGGCGGTTGGGAAGCGGACCTCATGAAAACTCGCGGTGTTCATCGCCGCCTCACAGGTTGCGTTCGCCGCGCGCAATGACACGCGACAGCATGGCCCCGATCTGGGCCTCTGATCTCTGGAAGCTCTCGGCATCGCCGGCGTTGACGTTGAACGTCACGTTCACAGCGCTCGATTTGCCGCCGCTAGCGGTACGTACGCCAAGCTTTCCATCCGCCCCGCGCGCAAGTGGCAGGATCGCCTCCGCACCGGCCTCGCCCATCACGCCGAGCTGCCCGCCGCCAAAGCTGAATGCCGTGGGCGCCGCGACGACGCCACCTGCCGCAAACGGCGTCGCGACAGAGCGGCCAGGAACACCGCCATTGGCGAAACCGGCGCCCCCTGAAAACAGTTGACCGAAACCAGAAGAAAAAGATTGCTCGATCGGTTTGAAAGCGGCTTTCAGCGCCATCTCCGAAAGCCGCAATCCAATGCCCTTGATCACATCATCGAGTTTGCGCCCGCGCACAGCGACATCAGTGAATGCCGTCGTCATCGTGCGGCTGAACCGTTGACCGAGCGCGTCGGCATCGCGCAGCGACTGCTGCAGCTGGCTGGTATCCGCATCCAGCCGGAACGTGAGGCGTTCATCATCCACGCGAGATATCCTCAATATTGGGCTCCTGATCGGGAAACCGCTGCATCATCGCATCGAGGCCATCCCGCGTTGGACGCGGTGCGCGCGCGCCGAATTTCCCGACGAGTGCGGCATCCACCTCTGGGAGGCTCAGCTTCCAGAAGGCGTCCGGCGTGAACGCGAGCTGCCCGAGAAAGATCTCCATCAGCGCGCGCCAGGCCAAGGGGTTCCGAACATCCGACGTTGCCTGCTTGTCGCTCATTCCGACCCGCCGAACGTGATCGCAAGCAGGTCTGCGACAAGTGCCACATACCCCGACGCTGCACCGGGAACGCCAAGCTGTCCGACCGCATCATCGCTGATGTCATGACCGCCGCCACGCAACCCGGCACCAATAACCCGCATCGCATCGCGCGCCGTCAGCCGACCGCTTGCGAACCGCTCCGCCAGCGCCACCATGTCGTCCGCGCCGAACGCGTCCTCAAGCTCGGCCAGCGCGCCAAGCGTCAGGCAGAGTGTGTAGGTCGAGCCGCCAAGCTCGGCGGATATTTCTCCGCGATGTCGGTTGGCCATGACTTAGAGCACCGTGAAGGACAGCGCACCGGCGGACTCGAGCGCAACCTCGAACGTCAACTCACCGTCGTGGCGCCCGGAAAACTCGAGCGCACTCACATGAAATGCCCCGCGCACCGTCCCGAAGTCCGGGATGACCAGCTCGAACGTGTGTGCCACACCGTCGAAGAAGGCGCCGCGCAAAATCTCGTCCGATCCCGCGTCCTTGAAGATTCCGGACCCCGCGACGCGCGCCGACCGCACACCGCAGCCCGACAGCAACTCCCGCCAGTGACCGACAGACTCGGCATGCGTCACATCAACGGCTTCGGCGTTGAACGCGAGTGTCCGCGAGCGCAGCCCCGCGATCGTC
>JBCAXC010000041.1:0-10790 GCA_038534255.1 Pseudomonadota bacterium | reverse complement strand
CGGGTGCGGGCGATGAGCTTCAGGGAATCAAGAAGGGTATCCTCGAGATTGCCGACATCATTGCGGTGAATAAATCGGATGGAGAAAATATCGGGCGGGCAACGCATGCGGCGGCGGAGTATCGCAGTGCGCTGCACATTCTCACGCCGCCGAACGCGATCTGGCGCCCGACGGTGCATGCGATATCCGGCTTGACGAATGTTGGGCTCGACGCGCTGTGGGACGACGTGCAGGCCCATCGTCAGAAGTTCGAAGACGAAGACGCGTTTATTTCGCGGCGACTGGCGCAGGATGTGCGTTGGATGCACGAGATGGTGGAAGATCGTCTGCGTGCTTTCTGGCAGGGCAAGAGCGATGTTGCGCAACGCCTGACAGAGATCGAAGCGGATGTGCGGGACGGAAAGCTCACGCCGTCGATTGGCGCAGATACGGTCGTCCAACTGATGACGCGGTCAGCTTAGAACGTGTCGGACTTGGATGAAGCCAGCCGATACGATCCGGTGCGGGTTCTGATCACCGGGTTTGGCCCGTTTCCCGGCGTGCCGCGCAACATCTCTGGCGAGATTGCGGAGGCCTGGGCGGCGGCGCAAGCGGGCGCGGCTCCTGATCGGATGGATGTGCTGCCATTCGTCCTGCCGACCGAATGGCAGCGTGCGCCGCGTGCGATCGCCGATTGCATTCGTTCAATGCAGCCACACATCGCGCTGCATCTCGGTGTGTCCGCGCGGGCCGAGGGGATTGTGCTTGAGCGGACGGCGTACAACGCTTGTGACGGGCGTGTTGACGAAGCCGGGCATGCGCAACGCGCTGGCTGTCTCGATGTGGATGCGCCGGAGAGAATTGAGACCCGTGCGCCGGTGTCCGAGTTGCGGGCCGCACTTGTGACGGATGGACTTCGGGCAACGGTCTCCGACGATCCGGGGCGCTATCTCTGCAATGCGGTTTACCATGCGAGCCTCACATGCTCGCAGCGCACAGGTGTGCCGCACCATGCGCTCTTTATCCATCTGCCCGTCACGCTGGCAGATGTCGGCATGGCAGAGGCGGATGTGCGCGCGGCTCTCTCGCTC
Organism: Pseudomonadota bacterium; assembly: GCA_038534255.1. GTDB lineage: Bacteria > Pseudomonadota > Alphaproteobacteria > Rhizobiales > CALHAX01 > CALHAX01. Next base: position 9,720 of record JBCAXC010000041.1, on the reverse strand, counting down.
ATTGCCGGCGTGCTTCGTGAGCAACTGCCCGATTAACCGTGCGGACGGGCTTGGCGCACCTCCTGCATCGCTGCGATCCGGTTTTCGTGATCTCGATGCACGCAGGTATGTCCATGCAAGGTCCAACTCGTAAGCGCTCTGGTGATCCGTTTGATCACGCGTCGGACAGTTTGGCGCCCCCAAACCCTGGGCGGAGGCAGGCGGTGGCTGCCGGGCTGACACTCGGACTTGCGGGTCTGGTGAGCACGTCCAATCCACGGCCTGCCGTCGCGCAGTCTGCGTCTGCGCCCATTGGCATCGACGTGCGGACGTTCGGCATCGCACCGGCGCGGCGTGATGCTCGCGTTACGAAAAATCATTCCGTTCCCTTTCAACGCGCCGTACGTCAGGCCGCGGCCACCGGGCAGCCATTGCTTCTCCCGCCGGGGCGTTATCGCCTCGCCGGGATTGATCTCCCTTCGCACACGCGGGTTGTCGGTGTTCCTGGTCAGACGATTATCGAGTTTGCGGGCGGTGCCGGCGTGTTCACGATTACGAACGCGCGCGACGTGCGGCTGGACGGGATCGCGATTGACGGGCGTTCGCGTGCGCTCGCCAAGCGCGATGCGTTGATATCGGCGCGCGGCGCGTTTCAGCTGATGCTGCATGACGTGACGCTCGCCAACAGTCTCGCGAATGGCGTGACCCTGCGCGAATGCCAGGGGACGATTTCGCAATGCACGATCACGGACTGCGGCAATACCGGGCTCTTTGCGCTCGACGGGCGCGACAGTGTGATCACCCACAACCGCGTTGAGCGATGCGGCAACAATGGCATTCAGGTCTGGCGTTCGGCACAGGGCGAGGACGGGACGGTGGTGACCAACAACACGGTCCGTCATGTGCAGGCCCGCGCAGGTGGCGATGGACAGAACGGCAACGGGATCAACGTGTTCCGCGCCGGGGCCGTGCAGGTGAACTCGAACCGGATCACGGACTGCGCATTCACAGCGATTCGCGGCAATGCGTCGTCAGACATCCAGATGGTCGGCAATCATTGCCTGCGCCTTGGCGAGGTCGCGCTCTATGCCGAGTTCGGGTTCGATGGCGCGGTGATCGCCAACAACCTGATTGATGGCGCGTCGACCGGCATTTCCGTCACCAACTTTAATGACGGCGGGCGGCTTGCGGTTGTGCAAGGCAACCTGATCCGCAATCTCAAGCTCCGTGATCACGAGGATGCGCGCGGCGTCGGCATCGGGGTGGAGGCGGACACCGCGGTCGTCGGCAATGTGATCGAGAACGCGCCGAGCATTGGTCTCGCGATCGGGTGGGGGCGCTACATGCGGGATGTGACCGCCACCAGCAATATCATCCGTAATGCGCCGATTGGCATTGGTATCTCTGGCGTGAAAGGTGCGGGGCCGGTTTTCGTGACGAACAATATGCTCTCCGGCACGCCGAACGGCGCCATCCGCATGATGGATCATGGTCGCGCTGAAGGCCCAGATCTGGCGCGGTCGCAGGCTGGCAAACAGACGAACTTCACGGTGTTTGCCAACGTTTCTGCGTGATCCGTTGTTGCCAGGCCATCACAGATCGCTCTGGCGATTCCAGTCCTGACGCGAAAACCGAACAGCTGTTCAACTGACGTTCACCGGCGCTATGCTCGGTATGCGTCATGAAAGGCAGTTGTTCCAAATTGTGAACGTCTGCGTGGTACGCTGCGTCACCCCAAGCGCTGGAAGGTCCGCCCGCCCATGTCTTTTCGCTCCATGACGCCGTGGTTCAAGTCTCGGGAACGCGCCCCGCGCTACTCAGGATCTGTCAGGCGCTCTGTGTTGGCTGGAGCGGCTGGCCTTGCGTGTCTCGCCGGTGTCGCCCACGCGCAGGAGGACCGTGTGCTCTTTCCGGGAGATGCGGTGACGACGGGATTCGCGGGGATCACGCAGACCGACAAACCGCTCCCGGTCGATGCCAATCCACTTGATCATTTCTACATCGACCTCGATGGGGCGAGCGCGCAGATCGTCTCTTTGCGCGGGCTTGGCGCCGGCCCGGAGGGCCAGCGGATCGCGCCGATCGTGACGCGGCAGATTCCGGCGCGGCGAATCGGTCAGGTGTTTGCCACGGCGATCGATGATGCGGATATCCCGAACATTTTTCTCGGTGCGACGAGCGCCTACGGGCTTCAGATTGTCGGTCCGGACGTGGATGGAAACGGGGCGCCGGATCGCTTGCGACGGGGTGCGCCGGGTGCCCGGTTCATGGCAGGCCAATTTGGTGATGCAACCCTTGGAGGCGTCGGTGAAGCAGCTGAACCGGATGTCGCCGTTGATCGCGTGCCGGGACCCGGCACGATCTGGAAGATTGACGGGCGCACCGGTGAGCCGTCGGTGTTTGCGACACTGCCAAGCAACATGGCTCCGGGGATTGGCGATCTGGCCTGGGATGCGCGATCCGGCTCGCTCTATGTCTCTGATCTCGAGAACGGGCTGATCCATCGGCTCGACCGCGAAGGTATCGCGCAAGCCATCTTTGACCACGGTCTCGAAGGACGGGTGTCCGGGAACTTTGATCCTGTTGTTGACGATGGCGTCAGCGCGGACATCACGAGCGACGCTTTTGACAGCGAGAATCCTGACACCTGGGGTTTCACGCAGATCAATCGTCGCGTGCACGGGCTCGCGGTGAATGACGGACGGCTCTTCTACGCCGTGGCCGGAGAAAAACGCGTCTGGTCCATCGGCATTAACGAGAACGGAGACTTTTCCGGTCGCGCCCGCATCGAGCTTGATCTCGGCAACCTCGAAACGAACGGTCCGGTCACCGACATTGCGTTCGATCAAAAGGGTTTGATGTATCTGGCACAGCGCGGTGCGCCGAAAGGCAGCTACAGCTACGCCGAGTTCGCGGCGCCCGGTCAGTCGGGTGTGATGCGGTTTCGTGCGGAAAGCCCGGACGATCCGGCGACACCAACGCGCTGGATACCTGCAGCAGAGACCTACGCGATCGGGCTGCCGTCGCCGTATCTCGCGTCGAACGGCGGCCTGTCGCTCGGCTATGGCTACGGCGAAGACGGAACGCTCGACACCTCGACGCCGCATGCGATGATCTGGTCCAGCGGTGAGCGCCTTGCGCCGGGCGAGAGTTATGGCGAAGCCGATGAGAATGATCTGCACGGCCTGCAGGGCCTGAACGTTACGCTGGTGCGCCCGCAGAACACGCCGCCGCGTGCTTCCTACTTTGCGGACTATGACGGCTATTTTGGCGACGCGGCCAAGGCTGGTCATACGGGCGATGTCGAGATCTGGCAGCCAAGCAATCAGCTGGCGCAGTCAACACCGAAGCCACCGGCGCCGCGCTTGCCGCGCACGCCGTTGCCGGAGGAGGAGACAACGCCGCCGCGCCCGAGCTATCGCACCAACCTTGCGCTGACGAAACGTGCGGGCGCGAGCTGTTACGCCGTTCCGGGCGGTTGGCGGTGCGGATACCAGATCCGCGTGACCAACCGGAGTGGCACACGGCCCTACGCGGGTGTGATCCGAATGGAGGATTACTTTCTCGATCTCCCGCCTGCGAGCACGATCAGCGTCGCGGAGCACGGCATCACGTGGACCTGTGGTCTGCTGCCGGTGCCGGACGCCTTTGCCTGCCGCCGCAACGCGTTCCTCTCGCCCGGCGCGAGTGTGTCTCTGAATGTGACGGTTGATCTGCCGGTGGCGACGCCCGCATGTACGATCTCCAACACGGCGCAGCTGACGCATGCGCGTCCGGGCTCCTATCGCAATACGTCAGTCGGTGACGATGCGGCGAGTGCGACAGCCTTCATTCCAAAGCCGGTTTGTCAGGCACCGGTCGGCCCGACGAACATCGACGTCCGCAAGGAAGCGGATGCTGCAGGGTGTCTGCGGGTCGGTGGCGACGTGTTCTGTCGGTTCCGCACCGTGGTTGAAAATCGCGGGACGAAATCGTTCTCGGACACGCTGGTGGTTGATGAGGAAAACGCGCCGGGGCACGAGAGTGCTGTGACGCCGCCTGGCGACTGGTCGTGCCTGGTTGGCGCGTCCGGTCAGCGCTGCACACACACGAGCAGTCCTTTGTCGCTGGTGCCGACGCAGAAAGCGGTCTTGTTCTCTTGGGTCCGTGCACCGCTTGCTGACGTGCAGGCGAACGGGTGTGCGCTCTCGAGCACGTCCCGCATTTTTGCTCCGGTCGATCCGGCGGACGGCAATACCGATCCGGGTGACGACACCGCAAGTGCGACGGCGAGCGTTGCTCCTGCGATCTGCGGCATGGTGGCCGGCAACCTCGAGCTGAAACTGTCACCAGCAAGCGCGATCTGCAGTGCACTCGGCGGTGGCGTCTCCTGCGACTGGTCGGTGAAGGTCGTCAACGCGTCGAGCGGAGAGTTTTCTGGCCCACTGGTGCTTGAGACTAAACTGCCAGGCACGCCGGTCGGTGCGCTGCCGGCTGCCCCCTGGATGTGTTCCTCAAGCGGCTCAGGTTTGCGTTGCGCCCACCCCGGCATCCGGCTTGCTGCGCGAGAAAGCGTCAGTCTCGGCATGCGTAGCCGCTATGAGGGCGCCGATCTTGAGGCTGCGAAGTGCGCGCTGGAAGGTTCCGCGCGGATCGCGCAGCCAGCGCCCGGCACGTTCGGCAACGGCAAGAGCGGCGATGACAGTGCAAGCGCGGCCGTGCGCGTTCGTGGCGCAGGGCTCGAGTGCGGGCTGAAAGCGCTTGTTCCGGTGCCTCTGCAGTGCCCGCCTGGGTTCCGTAAGGCCTCTACGGGGTGCAAACGGATTACCGGCCCGACGCCGATTGTCGACGGTCCGCGGTGCCGCGCCGGATGGGACACGTTCGCGCGCCGGAGCGCTATCCCGAGCGGGTGGAGAAAATATCGTGCGCGCCGAAATGGCAAGACCGTGTGGTGCGGTCGCCAGCGTGCAGGCGAGACGAAGCCGGGGCCCCGCTGTGGTGCGGGTTGGACGACGTATCGCCGTCGTGCGGACGTGCCGCGCGGACATGAGCGCTATCGCGCCCGCAAGAACGGGCAGTCGGTCTGGTGCGGTCGGCCACGTCCGATTGTCGAGCCGGAAGGTCCACAGTGCCGCACTGGCTGGCGGACATTCGGCGCCAAGCGCGACATTCCGCGTGGATGGAGATCCTATACGGCGCGGAAAAATGGCATCCGCGTCTGGTGTGGCCGCAAGCGTGATGACGTTGTGCTGCCCGGCCCCCAATGCCGCAAGGGATACAAAACGTATCGCTCGAAGCGCGCCGTGCCGAAGGGATGGGAAACCTACAGCACCGCCAAAAACGGTGTCCGCGTCTGGTGTGCACGGGCGCGCTATGAGACCGGGCCAACGTGCCGGAGCGGATACAAATCCTATTCGTCGCGGCGTCAGGTTCCCTCTGGCTACACCTGGTACAAGACATCTGGGCTCGGGCTGACGATCTGGTGCGCGAAGCCGGGGCAGAACGTTGGCAAGGGGCCGCAATGCCGGAAAGGCTGGCGGACATTCCGCGCGAAGAACCAGATCCCGCGCGGATGGAAATCCTATACAACAAGAAAGAACGGCATTCGGATCTGGTGTGGTCAGAAAGGTGTGACAGTCGTCCCGCCGACCAACATCTGCCGCAAGGGTTATGTGCCATTCCCGATCCGCAAGCTGGTGCCGAAGGGATGGGAATCCTACGTGGCGCGCCGCGGCGGCCTGAAAGTCTATTGCGGTCGCAAGCGCCGTGGTGGTGGCGCCGGTCCGCAGTGTCGCTCGGGATGGAAGAAATTCAGTTCGAAGAACCGGGTGCCTCGGGGATGGAAATCCTACTCGACGAGGAAGAACGGCATCCGCATCTGGTGCGGCAAATCCGGTGGGCATGCTGATCGTCCGGGTACGGGTGGTGGCCAGGGTAAAGGGCCCACGTGCCCACGCGGCTGGCGGACCTACGGATCGTCGAAGCAGATCCCGCGCGGTCATTCGCGACTGCGCCGGACAAAGAACGGACGCACGGTCTGGTGCGGCAAGCAGTCGGGTCACTCGACCGTCCAGCCGTCGCGGCCGAAAAAGCCCAAGGTGAAACTGAAGCTTAACCAGAAGCAGCAAAAGCAGATCAAGAACCTGCTCAAGAAGTTCAAGAAGCAGTAGTGAGACCTGACGGTGCCGGAGCGTGCTGCGATGCGGCCTCAGCAGGCGACGACGGTTACGGCCAGTCCGCCCTGGCTTGTCTCCTTGTATTTCGACTGCAGATCGAGTCCGGTCTGCCGCATCGTTTCGACGACAGTGTCGAACGAGACGATGTGTTCGCCGTCGCCCGCGAGAGCCAGTGAAGCGGCGTTGATCGCCTTCACCGCGCCCATGGCGTTGCGCTCGATGCACGGCACCTGAACGAGCCCGCCCACGGGATCGCAGGTCATGCCGAGGTGATGTTCGAGCGCGATCTCTGCGGCGTTTTCGATCTGCGCCGGTGTGCCGCCAAGCGCTGCGCAGAGCCCGGCGGCCCCCATCGCACTGGCCGAGCCCACTTCGCCCTGACAGCCGACCTCGGCGCCGGATAACGACGCGTTCTGCTTGATGATGCCGCCGAACGCGGTCGCCGAGAGGAGGAAAACGTGCACGCCACCGCGGTCGGCGCCTGGGCACATATCGAGATAGTAGCGCAGGACCGCGGGGATCACCCCGGCGGCGCCGTTGGTTGGAGAGGTGACGACACGCCCACCGGCGGCATTCTCCTCGTTCACGGCGATGGCGTAGGCGCTGATCCGGTCCATGCACTGGTGCGGGAACGTCAGATTGCGCGACTGGTCATCCATGGCCTTGGCGTAAAGCCCCTTGGCGCGGCGACGCACGTTGAGCCCCCCAGGCAGGACACCTTCCGTGTTGATGCCGTTGTCAACGCAGGACATCATCGCCTGGTGGATGCGGTCGATCCCGGCGTTCACATCCTCGATAGAGCGCAGGGCGCGTTCATTTTTGTGAACCAGCTCGGCGATCGGCAGGTCTTCTTGCGCACAGAGTTTGAGCAGTTCCTCTCCATTGCGGAACGGGAACGGCACATCAAACCCACCGATCTCGCCGCCGGCTGGTGCCTCAGAGTCATATTGTTCCGCTGTGACGACGAAGCCACCACCGACGGAGAAGTACACCCGCTTCACCAGGAGTGCGTCGTCCGCGTCAAACGCTTGCAACGACATCGCATTCGGATGTCCCGGCGATGGGGTGTCGTAGTCGAAAATGATATCGCGGGCCGGATCAAACGCAATCTCATGAGCGCCGCTGAGCTTTAGTCGTCCTTCCAGCGCGACGTCATCGAGGACGCTCGAAATGGCATCGGGGGCGACGTCGCTGGCGCGCGCACCGCCGAGACCGAGCACGATTGCACGATCTGTCCAGTGCCCTTTGCCGGTAAATGCCAGCGAACCCATCAGCCGACACTCGACGCGCGCGACCTTGTCCGTGAGACGAGATCGATCGAGCCTTGTCAGAAACCGGCCTGCGGCGACCATCGGCCCGACCGTGTGCGAACTCGACGGGCCGATGCCGATCTTGAAGATGTCGAAGATGCTGACCATGCCGCTCTCGTTTGTCTCGCTCCGCCGCTGCTTCCGGGCACCCACGCTGGGAACCTGCGTTTTCCACATGTGCACGACGCTGGCGACTTGAACCGGGTAGCCGACCTCGGCGAGGAAGACCTGACAGTCCTGTTGCGTCGCGTCCATGCCGAAAACGCACCGCCGGGATATTGATGCGACCAGACCTGAACCCACATCTGACCGTTGTGGCCGGGGCACTCTTTGTTGTCGGTACGGCGGTGACGCCCTTATCGGCTATCGCCGCGGAACCGCGAACGCTCCATTTCTCCGGTGCCTGCAAGACAGGTGCGGAGACCACGATCGCCGTTGCTGGCGATCTATTGTTCCATCGCCGTTTGCAAAGGCAGGCCTATGCCAGCCCGATTGGCGCACGCAGTCTCTTCTCCCCGGAGATGCGCAAGCTGATTGCGGCGGCGGATGTCGCCTACGCCAACTTCGAGGGACCTGCGGCGCACGGCATCGCAGGGTTCGGTCGACGGGTGCGTGATCCGGGTCGGCGCATGGATGGCATCGTCTACAACGGCTATCCGGCGTTCAATTTTCATCCCTCGATGATCGGCGGATTGCGTGACGTCGGCTTCGATATCGTCTCGACCGCCAACAATCATTCGCTTGATCGCGGGGCGATCGGGGCACGGCGTACAATTGCCAACATGCATCGCCACGCCATGCCGTTCACGGGGACGCGGGCATCGCGCCTGACTGCCGGGCCGCCAGCTTACGGGGATTGGTCACGGCTTATCCGGCACCGCGGGTTCACCACGGCGTGGCTCGCCTGTGCTGAGATGACGAACGGTTTGCCGGACCGCAAGCGGCAGGTTCTGATGTGTCATCGAGATCGTAGCGCGGTCATGCGCGAGCTGGCACGGCTGCATGCAAATCCGGCGATCGACGCGGTCTTTCTGACGCCTCATTGGGGAGAGGAAAACCAGACGCGGCCGCGACGTCGCCATCGAGCCTATGCCCGCGCGGCGATCGAGGCTGGCGCGACTGCTGTCATAGGGACGCATCCACATGTCGTGCAGCCGTGGGAAAAGATCGTGACGGAAAGCGGTCGCGAAGGGATGGCGATTTATTCGACCGGGAATTTTATCTCCGGCCAGGTGCGGCCGATGCAGCGTGGCGGTGTGTTGGGGCTGTTGCGGCTGGTGCGCCCGAAAGGTGAGAAGGTCGTTCTCAGGTCGGTCGGATACATCCCGAGCTGGGTGTCATTTGCGCGCGGGCGTCGCATCGTGCACCCGGCGGCACGGTTGCCGGAGTCGCGTTCAGTTGTGCGGCAGATGAACCGGATTCTTCCTGTCGGCAATCTGGTGGCGGCGCAGCATCCGTTTCGCCTGCCGCAAACCTGCCCGCACCTCAGTGCCGAAGCGCAGAGGTTGGCGGCGCTTTCGAACGGGCGGCATCCCGTTGTGCCGGGGCCGCGGGTCGCTGGGCGAACCGATGAGGGTGGTTTTCGTGATGATGCTGTGCGTCCACGAGCAGCACCTCAGCGGCCGCGCCGCGTCGCGGCACGCGCATCTCGCCGTCGTTCTCAGGGCCACCCCAATCCGTTCAACGCCAATCGCTAGACTTATGCATCGTACGGTCCCTGCAGTCCCATCTGCTCCATCAGTGTGGCGAAGCGGTTCGATGCCTTGATCAGGTCGGCGCCGTAGAGCGAGAGCAGTTCGGCTTTTCGCTCCGGATCGTGTGTTGCGTCCAGTGCGCCCCAAATCGCGCTGGCCTCTTCCGCCGCGGCGCGTAGTGCCGTTGTGGCTTGCGGGTCGTGGGCGGCGGCGTGCAGGCGTCCCGCCGTGACCTTGCCGACCCCGTCGACGGTTTTTGCTCCGGCATTGGTGTAGCCGTCCGGCAGGTCGCCTTTCAGGTTCATCACGTGCTTGTGGCGGATGCAGGAGAGAATTTGATCCACTGCCTGTTTCGCGCCTTCGATGCGCGACAGATGCTCGGTGTCGGCGGCGGCGTGCGGAAGCAGTTCCATCTTGCCGCGGTGCCGCACTTCCATGTCGCGATAGGGCACCATGGGGCCGGACAGTGATCCGTCAGCAGCATCGACGAACAGATCGGCATCGATGCCGGCATAGCGGACTTTTCCGCTGGTCAACGCGCAAGCGCTCGACGATGCGTTGACCAGCGGAAAAGTCCGCTAT
>JBCAXC010000040.1:0-10828 GCA_038534255.1 Pseudomonadota bacterium | reverse complement strand
TCCGCCCCGACATCTACAACAAGGACCGCCAGTACGGCGTGCGCACGGTCCTCTCCGCTTACTAGTCAGCGGCCCGCTCGGCTTTCTGGTCGTGGCACCGTGCCGCGTGCGATGTTCGTGCACGCGAGCGAATACGTTGTGCGCCGCAGCGTTGCGCTCGGTGGCCCGAGACGATAGGTCGGAAACCGTCATACTTTCGTAGTGCCGATCAGGGCGCGCCAAACGGTCTTGCAAGGCCGGAACGCGGCGCCCTGCTTGCCACCCCGTGCAACCGCGTCACATGAAGGCGCCACCAGAGAGGACAGGATCGATGGCCACCACATCCCTTGATGAACATAGCGTCGCAGACTCCGGTTTTTTCCGCGACGAACTCAAGTCCAGCGATCCTGATCTCGCCGCCGCGATTTCCAGCGAGTTCGACCGCCAGCAAAATGAGATCGAACTGATCGCGTCCGAGAACATCGTATCGAAAGCTGTCCTCGAAGCCGCAGGCAGCGTCCTGACGAACAAGTACGCGGAAGGCTATCCGGGTCGGCGCTACTACGGCGGCTGTCAGCACGTCGACAAGGCCGAAGAGCTCGCTATTGAGCGCGCGAAAAAACTCTTCAACTGCGCCTACGCCAACGTCCAGCCTAACTCCGGGTCGCAAGCCAATCAGGGCGTGATGCTTGCGCTGACAAAGCCCGGCGATACGACGCTTGGCATGAGCCTCGCCGCCGGTGGCCACTTGACACACGGTGCCGCGCCCAACCAGTCGGGAAAATGGTTTAACGCCATCCAGTACGGCGTGCGCAAGGAAGACGACCTGATCGACTTTGACGAGGTTGAACGCCTCGCAAAGGAACACCAGCCAAAGATCATTTTTGCGGGCGGCTCCGCCTACCCGCGCCAGATCGACTTTGCCCGCTTCCGCGCGATTGCCGATGAAGTCGGTGCCTACCTGCATGTCGACATGGCGCACTTTGCCGGCCTCGTCGCGGCTGGCTTGCACCCGAGCCCGTTCCCGCACGCACATGTGGCGACCACGACGACCCACAAGACGCTCCGCGGCCCACGCGGCGGCATGATCGTTTCGGATGACCCGGAATTGGGAAAAAAATTCAATTCCGCAATCTTCCCCGGCCTGCAGGGCGGCCCGCTGATGCACGTAATCGCTGGCAAGGCCGCCGCCTTTGGCGAAGCGCTGCGTCCCGACTTCAAGATCTACGCGCAGAACGTCATCGACAACGCCAAGGCACTCGGCGAGGTCATCCTGTCGAACGGCTATGCGCTCGTCTCCGGTGGAACGGACACGCACGTGTTGCTGGTTGATCTCCGCCCCAAAGAGCTGACCGGACGCGATGCTGAAGTCGCGCTCGGCCGCGCCAACATCACCTGCAACAAGAACGGTGTGCCCTTCGATCCGCAAAAGCCGATGGTCACGTCTGGGATCCGCCTCGGCTCACCCGCTGGCACGACCCGCGGCTTCGGCATAGCCGAGTTCCAGGAAATCGGCGGCCTGATCTGCGAAGTGCTCGATGGCCTTGTTGCCAATGGCGCGGACGGCAACGGCACTGTCGAGGCGAGCGTCAAGGAGCGGGTCATCAAGCTTTGCGGCCGCTTCCCGATCTATGGCAACTGATCGATTGCCGATCCCCAAGGTGCGGCGCGTGCGTCGCCCGCACAAATAAAGCGATGACAACGGCCGGGCGTCTTGCCCGGTCGTTTGCGTTTGGGTTACTCGCATTTGTCTTGTCGAGTTTCCCTCGACGCCCCCTACAGGAAGTCAGTCCCACAGATGCGATGCCCGTTCTGCGCCAGCACTGCCACTCAGGTGAAAGACTCGCGCCCGAGCGAGGATCACACGTCGATCCGTCGGCGCCGCATCTGCACGGAGTGCGGTCAGCGTTTCACCACCTTCGAGCGCGTCCAGCTTCGCGAGATCACGGTCCTCAAGCGATCCGGGCGCCGCGCGCCATTTGATCCAGACAAGCTGCGCCGCTCGATCTCGGTCGCGCTTCGCAAACGACCGGTTGAACCGAACCGTGTCGAGCAGGCGGTGATCAGCGTGGTGCGCGGTGTCGAAACGTCCGGCGAGTCTGAGGTGACAACCGACCAGATTGGTCAGCGCGTGATGGATGCGCTGAAAGAACTCGATGGCGTGGCTTACGTCCGCTTCGCCTCGGTCTACAAGAACTTCCGCGAGGTCGGCGACTTCCGCGAAGTGCTCGGCGAACTGGCGGGAGATGCCGATGGCGCCACGTCGAACGGGCGGATTGAGCCCTCCGGGCGATGACGCAGACGACCGCCACGCACGACCTCGATTTTCTCACCCACGCGATCCGGCTCGGAGCGCGCGGCCTCGGCCGCACTGCGCCAAATCCGAGCGTCGGCGCATTGCTCGTCGCAACGGAGAAAAATGCGCGCCCGGGCATTGTCGGATATGGCGTGACAGCGCCGGGCGGGCGACCGCACGCGGAACCTCAGGCGCTAGCGATGGCTGGCGGTGCGGCAAGGGGCGCAACGCTGTATGTCTCGCTTGAGCCCTGCTCTCACCACGGACGCACCGCGCCCTGTGCTGACGCGATCGTCGAAGCTGGCGTGGCGCGTGTGGTCTGCGCGCTGCAGGACCCGGATAGCCGCGTCGCCGGTCGAGGGCTCTCCCGCCTCAAGGAGGCAGGCATCGCCGTTGACCTGGTTCCCCGCCCTGACGCGGCCCTGCTGAATGCGCCGCATACGCTGCGGGTCCAATACGCCCGACCGCACGTGGTCCTTAAGCTGGCAGTCTCCGCCGATGGCCAGATCGCTGCGGGCGACGGCGCTCCGGTCTGGGTCACGGGACCTGAGGCGCGGGCCCGCGGTCATCTCCTCCGCGCCCGCGCTGACGCCATTCTGGTCGGCAGCGGCACCGTCATCGCCGATGACCCGAGGCTCGATTGCCGGCTGCCCGGCCTTGAGGATCGCGCTCCGCGTCCGGTCATCCTCGCCTCGAAAGGCATCGCACTGGAGAACAAGAAACTCGCGAGCCGCGACCCAATCATCTGTGTCGCCGACGATTTCGCCCCGGTGCCGAACGGGGGGCTCTCCGTCCCGCGGGGCACCGATGGCCAGCTCGATCCGCGCACCATACTCGGCGGATTGGCCGTGCGCGGCATGACATCAGTGCTGATCGAGGGCGGACCCCGCGTCGCAGCCTCGTTTCTCTCGGCGGGCGTGGTGGATGAGGTGATGTTGTTTCGCGGTGCAAACATTATCGAAGGACCGGGCCTCGATCCGCTGCCCGGGCTCGAGCTGGCGGCGATCACTGAGAGCGCGGCATGGCAGCACGTTGACAGTCTCACGGCAGGCGACGACACGCTGCATCACTATTGCCGCAGCGACCTGCTGCAGGATCTCATGCCGGTCACGGAGGGAGCGAGCGCATGTTCACCGGACTGATCAGCGACGTAGGAACGCTCGTCTCCCGGGACGGCGGTGTGTTCATCATCCGATCAGCATACGACCCGGCATCGATTGCGCTCGGTGCCTCCATCGCGTGTGACGGATGCTGCCTGACCGCCACTGAAGTGACCGCCGAGGACGCAGGCTGCACGTTCCGTGTCGATGTGTCGAACGAGTCTCTGGCGCGTACGACACTCGGAGATTGGCAGCCGGGACAGAGAATAAATCTTGAGCGTTCGCTGCGTGCCGGCGACGAAATGGGCGGTCACATCGTGACGGGGCACGTGGACGGCGTCGCTGACATCTCAGATTTGAGCATCGACGGGAACGCCATACGCATGACCTTCAAGGCGCCCGCCGAGCTCGCACGCTTTATTGCCCAAAAAGGTAGCGTATCGCTTAACGGCACCTCGCTGACTGTGAACGAAGTGGATGGCCGCACGTTCGGCTGCGCGCTGATCCCGCACACGTGCGACGTGACGACGTGGGGTGACGCCCGCGAGGGAGACCGCGTGAACATAGAAGTGGACGTGCTGGCCCGCTATGTGGCAAGGCACAGCGACGTCACTGCCGCCGAGAGCGCTCACGGCTGAGCCCGCCCGAACCGCGGCCGACGCAGGACGCTCCAGCATTCAGATCAGCCAGTTCAGGATGATAAGTCGTGGCGCGTTCCGCTCCCCATATCCTCATCATTGAAGCGCGGTTCTACGACGAGATCGCTGATGCCCTCGCCGAAGGTGCGATTGCTGCGCTTGAAGCGGTCGGCGCGACATACGAGCGAATTGCCGTGCCTGGCGCGCTCGAAATTCCGGCAACGCTCGCAATGGCGCTTGAGGCGGGATTGTTCGAAATTGACGACGACGACGACAACGGCCGTTACGATGGATGCGTCGTGCTTGGCACGGTGATCCGCGGCGAGACCTACCACTTCGAGATCGTCTCCAACGAAACGGCACGTGCCTTGATGGAACTCGTCGTGGATGAAACGATCGCGCTCGGCAACGGCGTTCTGACCGTCGAGAATGCGGAGCAGGCGTGGTCCCGGGCACGCGTTGCCGAGGGAGATAAAGGTGGTGACGCCGCACGCGCCTGCCTGCGATTGATCGATGTGCGCGACACCTTCGATGCATTAAGTGAACAAGGTGCGCCGTCACCGGCAAAGTCTCTTTCATGAGCGGTAGTGATGGGCCGAGAGCCGCCGATCAGCGGCACAAACGCGCGCGCGCCGCGCTGCGCAGTCGCGCCCGCCTGATGGCTGTCCAGGCGCTCTATCAAATGGATATCGCTCAGACTGACCTGAGCAAAATTCTCGAGGAGTTTACCTCCGTTCGTCTGGAAGAAGCACCGCCCCCGACCGATGCGGCGAATGACAATACTCCGGCGGATACGAAACTGTTCGAGAACATCGCGCGCGGTGTGGTGGTCGCGCAGCGCGAGATCGACCCACACATCCAGAACCATCTGGCGGACGGCTGGCGGCTGTCGCGCATCGACAGCACGCTGAGGGCGATCCTTCGCGCCGGCTCATACGAACTGCTGGTGCGCGAGGATATCCCGCTGAAAGTCGTCATCAGCGAATACGTCGACATCGCGCATGCCTTTTTCGATGGCGACGAGCCGAAAGTCGTGAATGCGGTCCTTGACCGGATTGGCCGACAGGCACGGGGCGCACTCTCTGAGAGTGATGTCGAGACCGCACCAACAACAGAAACGCCCGCCTTAGTCGACGAATTACCCTCCCCTGATCCGGGTGCTGAGAACTCAGGTGAGACGCGCACCAGCGACGTCTGATGCCATGGCTGCCAAGACGCCGATCCCGTCTGAAGATGAGCTGATCGATCGCTATCTCCGACCGCTCGCTGAAGCCAATCCGGCAGCACTCGACCTGCGCGATGATGCCGCGTGCCTGACGCCCGCGCCCGGACATGATCTGGCCCTGACGAAAGACGCGCTCGTTGCGGGAGTGCATTTCCTCCCCGACGACGATGCCTTCGCTGTCGGGATCAAGGTGCTCACCGTGAACCTGTCGGACTTGCTGGCCAAAGGCGCCGAGCCAAAGGGCTATCTGCTTGCCCTCGCATTGCCACCGACCGTCGATGAAGCCTGGCTCGAAAGCTTTTCCTGTGGCTTTGCCGAGAACGGGGCTGGCAAGCTGCTTGGCGGTGATCTCACGCGCACCGATGGTCCGCTCGTCATTACGGTCACAGCCATTGGCGAGGTCCCGCATGGCCGGATGGTCCGTCGTGACGGTGCGCGTAGCGGAGATCATGTATTTCTCTCCGGTCAAATCGGCACGAGCTATCTCGGCCTGCGCTATCAGAAGGATCTGCCCGAAGCGAAACGCCATGGCCTGAGCGCAGCAGAGATCTCCGAGCTTGCGCGTCACTACGCAGCGCCCATGATTCCGTTCTTCTATGATGTGTGGCCGCTGGTGCGGGAATTTGCCTCCGCAGCACTCGACGTCTCGGATGGCCTGATCCGCGATGCCGGGCGTTTGCTCAAGGCCTCAAACGTTGGAGCCGAACTCGATGCCGCCGCCGTTGCGCTGCACCGAACCGCCCAACGCGTCGTTGACGTCGGCCACATTGATCGCCGCGATCTCTTCACCGGTGGGGATGATTACTGCGTGTTGATGACCGTACCGGATGACCGTCTTGACGCATTCAATGCCGCACTGGCCGAGGTCAATCACGGGTTTCATGCCATCGGCCGCATTGGCAGCGCAGACACCGGATTGATCGTGCGCAACGCCGAGGGAGTGCCTATGGTGTTCGAGACCCGTGGCCATGACCACTTCGCAAAATCCTGAAAGCCGTTACGCCATGTGCGACGCGACCCCTTCAAAATGAGCGATGCGACCACCGCAGACATGCACGGTGACACCGCCGGGCCTGACGACGCGCGCGCGCGGCGCAACGCCGTCATCCTGTCGATCTCGCAGGCGCTCTACGGCATCAACGCGATCACCGTGTTTGCGCTGGCCTCAATCCTCGGCAATCAGTTCGCTGACGACAAGTCGCTCGCCACCCTGCCGGTGACCACGATGGTGCTCGGTGCAGCGCTGGCCACCGCGCCGGGCGCACTCGGCATGCACCGCTTTGGCCGTCGCAGCGGGTTTCTCTTCGGCGCCGGGCTTGGCCTCATCGGCATGCTGGCGATGGTCTACGCGACCTACATCCAGAGTTTCTGGTGGCTCTGCATCGGCTCCAGTCTCAACGGCGTCTACATGGCCTTCGGCCAGCACTATCGCTTCGCCGCTGCCGACACCGCGACCGAGGCCTACAAACCGAAGGTCATCTCATGGGTGCTGTTTGGCGGCATCGCCGGGGCGATCCTTGGGCCGCAATTGATCCTCTCGACACAGAACATCTTCGCGCCGGTCTTCTACGCCGGCGCGTTCGCCGCCTGCGCACTGATCACGCTCGCGGCGATCATCCTCTTGCTGTTCCTCGACATCCCCCGCCCGCGCAGCAAGCCCTTCGGCCCGGGCAGCGGCCGCCCGCTCGTCGAGATCCTGCGCCAGCGCCCGCTCTGCGCCGCAATCGCCGCAGGCATGGTGAGCTACGGCATGATGAACCTCGTCATGACGGCAGCGCCGCTCGCCATGGTCGTTTTCTGCGGTCACACCGTCGATGACGCGACCGGTGTCATCCGCTGGCATGTTCTCGCGATGTACGCGCCAAGCTTTTTCACCGGACACCTGATCGCCCGTTTCGGTCGCGACCGGGTCATCATCGCCGGGCTCGCGCTTCTCGTCGCTTGCGCCACGACGGCCCTGCTCGGTATCACGGTGGCGCACTTCACCGCCGGGCTCATTCTGCTGGGCCTCGGCTGGAACCTCGCCTTCATCGGCGCGACCACCAAGGTCACCGATTTCCACACGCCGCAGGAACGCGGAAAAGTGCAGGCCTTCAACGACTTCATGGTCTTCGGCTTCGTCGCCTTCGCGTCATTCATGTCCGGCAAACTGCTGTTCGCGACCGGCTGGGACGGCGTCAACCTGACGATCTTCCCGTTCGTCGCCTTGACTGTCTTTCTTGTGCTCGTTCTCTCCCGCACGCGCGTTGCCAAGGCATGAGCCCAGCGCGTCTCGTCGCCGAAACGGACCCCATTTGCCACGGGGTTAAACCCGTCCGCACTTAGACACGACCAAAGCCCCCGCCCGTGTTGCCTTTGCAGCGTATGTTTGGCAGTTAGGGCCCGCAATTCACCCCCGGTGACGGGGGCAGGGGAGGGCTCGCTCGCGTCTCGAGGCAAGGTTTGCCGGTCGCAGCCCGGATCACTGACACAAATCAGCAAACACAAGGAACGATCCCATGGACATGGTGATGTGGGGGATTCTCGCCTGTGGCGGGCTATCCATTGTCTACGGCATTTGGGCGACACAATCGCTGCTCGCAGCCGATGCGGGCAATGCACGGATGCAGGAAATCGCGGGCGCCATCCAGGAAGGCGCCACCGCTTATCTGACACGGCAGTATACCGCCATCGCAATCACGGGCGTCGTCGTCTTCGCCATCGTGGCCGCACTGCTTGGCATGACGGTCGCGATCGGCTTCCTGATCGGCGCAGTGCTGTCAGGTGTCGCCGGCTTCATAGGCATGCTCGTCTCCGTGCGCGCCAACGTACGCACGACTCAGGCCGCGAGCCAGAGCCTTGCCGCCGGTCTCGGCATCGCCTTCAAAGCAGGCGCCGTGACCGGCCTTCTCGTGGCCGGCCTCGCACTGCTTGGCTGTGCCGGATACTACGCCGTCCTCACAACCAGCCTCGGCTATGCGCCGGCGGACCGCACGGTCATCGACGGCCTCGTCGCCCTCGGCTTCGGCGCCTCGCTGATCTCGATCTTCGCGCGTCTCGGCGGCGGCATCTTCACAAAAGGTGCTGACGTCGGCGGCGATCTCGTCGGTAAGGTCGAAGCCGGCATCCCGGAAGACGATCCGCGCAACCCCGCGACGATCGCCGATAACGTGGGCGACAACGTCGGTGACTGCGCTGGCATGGCGGCCGACCTTTTCGAGACCTACGTGGTGTCCGTCGTTGCCACGATGGTGCTTGCCTCGATCTACTTCGCGGCAGCGCCGAACGTCTCCGACATCATGATCTACCCGCTCGCGATCTGCGCGGTTTGCGTGGTCACCTCCATCATCGGCACATTTTTCGTCCGCCTCGGCTCGAACAACTCGATCATGGGCGCGCTCTACAAGGGCTTCATCGCCACCGGAGTTCTCTCTCTCGCCGCGCTTTATCCCGTCACGCACTACATGATTGGCATGGACGCGACACTTGTCGTCGGTGACAAGTCCTTCACCGGCATGTCGTTATTCTGGTGCGGCGTCATCGGCCTTGCGGTCACGACGCTCATCATCGTGATCACGGAATATTATACCGGAACGAACTATCGCCCGGTCCGCTCTGTCGCAGCATCGTCTGAGACCGGGCACGGCACGAACGTGATCCAGGGCCTTGCGGTCTCGATGGAAGCCACGGCGCTTCCGGCGCTCGTCATCATCGCCGGCATCATCGGAACCTTCCAGCTTGCCGGTCTCTTCGGCATCGCGATCGCGGTGACCACGATGCTGGCGCTCGCCGGCGTGGTTGTTGCGCTCGACGCCTTCGGCCCCGTCACCGACAACGCGGGCGGTATTGCCGAGATGGCGGAGCTGCCAAGCGAGGTCCGTGACACAACCGATGCGCTCGACGCTGTTGGCAACACCACGAAGGCTGTCACGAAGGGCTACGCGATCGGTTCGGCCGGTCTCGGTGCACTCGTGCTCTTCGGTGCTTACAACGAGGATATCGCCTTCTTCACGAAGAACGCGGCCGAGGGATCATTCTTCTCTGGCATCGTCGTCGATTACTCGCTGACCAACCCATATGTGGTCGTCGGGCTGCTGTTCGGCGGTCTGCTGCCGTATCTCTTCGGCGCCATGGGCATGATGGCTGTCGGCCGGGCCGGTGGTGCGGTCGTTGAAGAAGTCCGCCGCCAGTTCAAGGAAAAGCCTGGCATCATGAAGGGCGAGGACCGCCCTGACTATGGCCGCGCGGTCGATATGCTGACGAAGGCGGCGATCAAGGAGATGATGATCCCGTCACTTCTGCCGATCCTCTCGCCGATTGTCTGCTTCTTCGTCGTCAACTGGATCGCAGGTCCGGGCAACGGCTTCGCCGCACTCGGCGGAATGCTCCTCGGCGTGATCGTCACCGGTCTCTTCGTCGCCATCTCCATGACCGCCGGCGGCGGCGCGTGGGATAACGCGAAGAAATACATCGAAGACGGCAACCACGGCGGCAAGGGCTCCGAAGCCCACAAGGCAGCCGTCACCGGCGACACCGTCGGCGATCCCTACAAGGACACCGCCGGCCCCGCCGTGAACCCGATGATCAAGATCACGAACATCGTCGCCCTGCTGCTCCTCGCCGTGCTCGCGCACTAGGCAACTGGCCGCAGCGGAAGAAAACGAAGCCCCGGCGGGAAACTGCCGGGGCGTTTTTTGTCTACTGCAAGACCAAGTGCTCAACACAAACGTTGGGTTCCGCAGCCGAACCTGAACAGGGCCTGAGTAACCGCACGGAAACTGCAGGAACAGGATCTATGTCTACTTCAGAGCAGGGCTGACTGCGATCTTTGCAGTCGTCCGCAGGCGTATCTCTGAGACGTTTTTCGAGGGCGGGCTCTGATCAAATTTGGCGATGGAGTTGAAAATGATTTTCGCAATGCTGGTTTTACCCATCATTGCGCTTCTACTACCAGACTACAGAACGCTTGCGATCTTCAGTATCTGTGTTGGCGCGCCGCTCGCCCTGTATCTGTTCACTCTTGCTCACCAGATAAGTGTCACCCCAGATCCGGACTGGATGGTCATAGATCAAATCTTCATTCAAGCTCTTGCGTTTTACGTCGGTCTCAGCGTTCTTGCCAAAGCAGTTTTCATCTTTTTAAAGTCGCGAGATTTTTCATTTCTGGTTCGGTCTGCGATCGTTTGCGTTCTTATGGCGTCGCCGTTCATGTGCTTATGGGGCGAATCGGTTCTGTCAGAATGGCATCGTCGTCCACCATCAATCGCGTGTTTAAATACGCAACATCAGGTTCTTATCGGAGAAGTGCAATACACCGTGCCATTGATGCCGGGAGCCAACCTATATACTCAACCGCTGTCTTTGAATGGGGCCTACTATTTAGGCATCGCCAAATTCGCGCGCGCATTCTGCAAGGCGACACGTGTCGGTACCGTTCCGCTCCGGGCGACCAAGTTGCAGTTCACCATCAGTGAAAGGCAAGGCCTCGACCGGTATTGTGAGACCGATCACGGATGTAAATCGGTAGTAAACCTCAGGTCGGTTTGCCGTAAATTCGACCCGGTGTCGGACAAGAGCACGACAGCTGTTGCTCTGCCATCTTAATTGGCAG
>JBCAXC010000039.1:0-10841 GCA_038534255.1 Pseudomonadota bacterium | reverse complement strand
GTACCGCTTGGCGAGGTGGTGATAGACGCTGTCCTTGAGGCCCGCGTAGTTCACCCATGAGACCGCGGCGTGCTTGTCGAGATACTTCGCGACGGTCTTCGCGTTCTTGCAGTGCTGCGCCATGCGGAGCCCGAGCGTCTCGATACCGGTAAGGATCAAAAAGGCATTCAGCGGTGAAATCGCCGGGCCGAGGTCGCGCAGTCCGAGCACCCGGCAGGCGATCGCAAAGGCAAAATTCCCGAACGTTTCGCCGAGCACCATGTCGTTGTAGCTGGGGCAGGGTTTGCTGAGCGTCGGGAACTTGTCGCTCTTCATCCAGTCGAACGTGCCGCAATCCACGATGATGCCGCCGACCGAATTGCCGTGCCCGCCGAGGAATTTTGTGAGCGACTGCACGACAATGTCCGCGCCGTGTTCCTTCGGGCGACAGAGGTAGGGGGTCGCCATCGTATTGTCGACGATCAACGGAACACCGGCTTCCCGGGCGATCGCCGCGATCGCCGCGATGTCCATCACGATCCCGCCGGGGTTCGCAATCGACTCAATGTAGATCGCTTTCGTCTTTTCCGAGATGTGCGCCTTGAACGAACTCGGGTCCGTGCCGTCGGCCCACTTCACGTGCCAGTCGAATTTTTTGAACGCGTGATTGAACTGGTTGATCGACCCGCCGTAGAGCTGTTTCGCAGCAATGAACTCGTCGCCCGGTTCCATCAACGTGTGAAAGACGAGTTGCTGGGCCGCATGTCCGGACGCCACGGCGAGCGCAGCTGTCCCGCCTTCAAGTGTTGCAACGCGTTCCTCAAGTACCGACTGTGTCGGGTTATTGATCCGCGTGTAGATGTTGCCGAAGGCCTGCAGATTGAACAGCGACGACGCATGGTCGACGTCGTCGAACACGTACGATGTGGTCTGATAGATCGGCGTCGCGCGCGCGCCGGTTGCCGGGTCCGGCTGTGCGCCGGCGTGGATCGCGAGGGTTGAGAAACTCGGCGTTTTTGGAAGGGTCATCGCAGGGGCTCTTTCGATCAGATGGCGCATCGCCGCTTCGCAGGAGAACCTGCATATACGGGCGGGCACAAATGTATTCCGCAGCGCAATTTCGCCTCTTGTTGCAAGGGCTTGCATGTCCGGTCAACCGCTGCGCCGGAAGGCGTTTGCGCCAGCCATGCGACGCCGCGCTGGTTGACGTGACCTCGGCTGCACGGTTCATTCCGCCCGGCTGCGACGCATGCGCGGTCAGAAATCCTCGCGCCGGAGTTCCCGATGTTGCCGTTCACCACGCTTGCCGAAAGCCTGCCCGCCTCCGTCCCTTTCGTGGGCCCGGAGCGCATCGCACGAGATAGCGGCATCGAGACAACCGCGCGCATCGGGGCGAATGAGAGTGTCTTCGGCCCATCCCCGAAAGCGATTGCCGCGATGCAGGAAGCCGTCGTCGCGTCATGGGCCTACGGCGATCCGGAACACTTCGAGCTGCGCACGGCGATCGCCGGATATCACGGCGTGGCGCCCGAAAACATCGTTGTCGGCGAGGGCGTTGACGGGCTGCTCGGCCTTCTGGTGCGCCTGATCGTCGAAAACGACACGGTCGTCGCGACGTCGGCGGGAGCCTATCCGACGTTCAACTATCACGTGAACGGTTTCGGCGGGCGCCTCGTCACCGTACCGTACTGCGGCGATCACGAAGACCCGGACGCGCTCGCAAGCTTGGCGGTGGAGGAAAACGCCGCGCTGGTCTACTTCGCCAATCCCGACAACCCGATGGGCAGCGTTCATCCCGCGGCCGTCGTCCAAAAGTTGATCGACGCCACGCCGGAGCACCAGGTGCTTTGTCTCGATGAAGCTTACGTGGATTTCGCGCCGGATGGCACAGCACCCGCGATCGACGTGACGCGGAAAAATATTATCCGCTTCCGCACCTTCTCGAAAGCCTACGGTATGGCCGGTATCCGCGTCGGCTATGGCATTGCCCACGCCGATCTTGCATCCGCCTTCAACAAGATCCGCAATCACTTCGGTGTCTCGCGGGTTGCACAGGCGGGTGCGCTGGCAGCACTCGCAGATCAGGATTATCTCCACGATGTCGTCGCGCGGACCGCGCGCTCGCGTGCGCGCATCGCCGAGATCGCAGCGGCGAACGGCCTTGAGGCGCTCCCCTCCGCGACCAACTTTGTCGCCGTGGACTGCAAGGGGGATGCAACTTTTGCGAAAGGCGTCGTCGACGGGCTCGCCCGCCATGGGATTTTTATCCGCATGCCGTTCGTCGCACCGCAAAACCGGTGCGTGCGCATCTCTGCTGGCACGGACGCGCATCTCGACCTGCTTGAAGCGGCTCTGCCTCAGGTCCTCGGCGAACTACGTCAGCTGGGCGCAGATGGCATCAAGCTGGCCGGTTAGACGCACGCTGGATGCCGAAATTGTTGTCAGACTGTCACAAAACTTTCGTGCGCCACGCGTCGATTGTTACTGCCGCGAGCCTTGTATGAGCCGGGGCGGCGGTCTATGTACGTGTTATCGACTTTGGCCGGATATCTGGGCCGCTACGGCAGAATTGCTCTGACGCAACGAAAAGACCCCCCTCCCGAAATTGTCGAAGGCTGAGCTTGTCACGTGCTGAAACGCGTGACGGACAGCTGTGCTACAAACGGACTGACAAAGGACTTCCCATGGATACGGGCACCGTAAAATTCTACAACGACCAAAAGGGCTATGGTTTCATCGCCCCTGACTCAGGCGGAAAAGACGTTTTCGTCCACGCGACTGCTCTCGAGCGCGCGGGCATGAACGGCCTTGCCGAAGGTCAAAAAGTGTCGTTCGACGTCGCTGATGACCCACGTACGGGCAAACCAGCCGTCAACACGATCCAGCCTGCTTAAGCTGGTTGAGACGGCAAAGCGGCCTGACCGGTCGCTTCCGCGAAAAGACATTGAGCCGCCCCGTCAAACGGGCGGCTTTTTCTTTGCGCGTCTTTGGGTTAGCCCATCTGCCGGAGTGCGGACCGGAGGATGCCCATGTCTGTTGCGACGCATGCGATACCGGCGCGCCAGCGTTTTGCTCGAAGCGATGTAAACCGCCAACCCACGCTGTGGCTTGCAACGATGACGCGGGCGGTGCGCGCCATGACGTTGATCGTGACCGTCGGGCTGCTTGCAGGGTGCCTCGACGAGATGGAGCCTGACCTCGCCAATCTGAAGACCTTCGGTGATGATCGCGTCGCGTTTTCTTATCCGGGCAATTGGCGCGTGGAGGTCGATGCGGACAACGCCACGATCCAGACGATCTCGTCTTCTGGCGCCATGTATCTTGGTGTCATCGCGGAGCTCGACGGTCTGACCGTGACCGAGTGGGCTGAACTCTTCGACGACGGTCGCTCTACGCTTCCGACGTGGCTCTTCGAGAGCCGCCCAACTGAGACGCCGGAAATCGCCAGCGCGGGGCCTCTGCAGACTTACACTCAGAAAAGCGAGGACGTTTTCCTGAGCCTGATCCGCCTCCCATATGTGACAATCCATACGCGGCATGAGCACGAAGAGAACGTGGTGATGACGACGCTCGTCGTTGCCGAGGAGGACTACGCCATTATTCGTCCTGGCTATGAGTTGGTGCGCTCAAGCCTCGCGCTGAAGCCCTGAGTTTTTCTGGCAAATCGCGCACCGCGTGCAAACGCGGACTATTCCGCATCTTCTGCACTCGGTGGCGGCGCCAGGACCCGGCGGAAGCCGTCCGCCTGTGGCTTGGGCAAACGCGGCAACATGACCCGCAGCGTATATGCGCCATGCATCTTGCCGCTCCGCCAGTGCATCCAGTCCGAAATGTCAGCCGGGTCGACCTTGATGCGCTGGCCCAGCTTCACCGTTGTCACGCGGTTCGGATCATTCGCGATCACCGCATGGATCGTGTCGCCATCCCGCTCGACGTTGCTTGTCCAGAAGTGCTCGCTATAGCCCTTGTCGCTGATCTTGACCTTGATCGAGAACCGCGTGTCGCCCGCAGCGCGCGCCTCAAAGCGCGACCAGAACACGGGCAGCGTCGTGCGCGCCGCCGCGATGGCCGCATTCATAGTCACATTGCCACTGCTGAAATTGATCACCTTGTCTTTGGCAAGCGCCGCGGATGGGGACGCCGCGATCAGCGCGACGCCGACAAAAGCCGCTGTGCCGAGCATTCGAGCCGTGGCTGCGACGGGCATGACAGTACCTCCGATTTGCAAGTCTGATTCCGCGTACGCCTGTGCCGCCGCAGCACTTGTCGCGACTCTCGACGCGCGTTAACGCGTGGCCATGAGCGACAAACCGACCATCCCCGGCAGCGGGCCGGGCGAAGAGCCCAGCGAGGCCATCAACCTCAAGGATGCGCTCGAGGAACGCTACCTCGCATATGCGCTGTCCACAATCATGCACCGGGCGCTGCCTGATGTGCGCGACGGCCTGAAGCCGGTTCACCGCCGCCTGCTTTTTGCCATGCGTCAGCTGCGCCTCGATCCCGATCAGGGGTTCAAGAAGTGCGCGCGCGTCGTTGGCGACGTCATCGGTAAGTACCATCCGCACGGCGACCAGTCCGTCTACGACGCCCTGGTGCGCCTCGCCCAGAGCTTTGCCGTTCGGTATCCGCTTGTGAACGGGCAGGGCAACTTCGGCAACATCGACGGCGATAACGCGGCTGCCATGCGGTACACAGAATCCCGTATGACAGACGTGGCTGCGGCCCTGCTCGAGGGGATCGACGAGGACACCGTCGACTTTCGTGAGACGTATGACGGCTCGGAAGAAGAGCCCGTCGTTCTGCCGGCGAACTTCCCGAACCTCCTCGCCAATGGATCGAACGGCATCGCGGTCGGCATGGCGACATCGATCCCGCCGCACAACGTGCACGAGCTGTGCAGCGCGGTCCTGCATCTGATCAAATATCCGAACGCGTCGGTCGAAAAACTCGTCGACCTCGTCCCCGGACCGGACTTTCCGACAGGCGGCATACTGGTCGAGCCGCGCGCCAACATCATCGAAGCCTATCGCACCGGCCGTGGTGGATTTCGTATACGTGCCCGATGGCACCGTGAGGAGACCAGCCGCGGCGGCTATCAGATCGTCGTGACGGAAATCCCGTTTCAGGTGCAGAAGTCGCGCCTGATGGAGAAAATCGGCGAGTTGCTGAACGCGAAAAAGCTCTCGCTGATCGGCGACGTGCTTGATGAGAGTGCGGAAGACATTCGCCTGGTGATCGAACCGAAAAGCCGGTCAGTCGACGATGTCGTGCTCATGGAGCAGCTCTTCCGCCTCACCGATCTTGAGACCCGTGTGCCGTTCAACATGAACGTGCTCTCGCATGGCAAGGTGCCGAATGTGCTCGGTCTGCGCCAGGTGCTCAGCGAATGGCTGGCGCATCGCAAGGAGGTGCTGGTCCGCCGCTCGAATTTCCGCCTCGGCAAGATCGAGACGCGGCTCGAGATCCTCGATGGCTACCTGATCGCCTACCTCAACCTTGATGAGGTGATCCGCATCGTCCGCTTCGAAGACCACCCGAAGCAGGAGCTGATGCAACAGTTCTCGATGTCCGAGGTGCAGGCGAACGCCATTCTCGACATGCGCCTGCGCGCCTTGAACAAGCTGCAGGAAGTTGAGATCAAGGCGGAGCACAAGAAGCTCACTGCGGAGAGAAAGGCACTCAAGGCGCTGCTCAAGTCGGACGACATGCAGTGGGAGCGCATCGCCGACGAAGTGAAAGAGACGCGCGAGCGCTTCGGTCGCTCGACAGAGCTTGGGCGCAGACGCTCCGAGTTCTCCGATGCTCCCGAAATCGATGTCGATCTCGACGCCGTGATGATCGAGAAAGAACCGCTCACATTTATTCTCTCCGAGAAAGGCTGGGTCCGCGCGCTGAAAGGTCACCAGGCCGATCTCAAAAAGGTCCAGTTCAAGACGGGCGACAAGCTGAAGCGTGCGATTTACGCCCAGACGACGGACCGGATCGTGCTCTTCGCCTCCAATGGAAAGTTCTTCACGCTGGCCGCGGACAAGCTTCCCGGCGGGCGCGGTCACGGCGAGCCGGTCAAACTGATGGTGGACATCGACGAGAGCGCGACGATTGTCGACGCGTTCGTGCATGAGCCCGGACGCCGCCTGCTTGTGGCCTCGACCGCAGGAAACGGATTTTTCGTCCGCGAAGACGAGATCGTCGCACTCACGCGCAAGGGCAAACAGGTGCTCAACGTCTCCGGCGCAGATGAGGCGGCGGTCGTCGTGCCGGCCAAAGGCGACATGGTGGCCGTCATCGGCGAGAACAGAAAAATGCTCGTGTTCCCGTCCGACGACGTGAGCGAAATGACGCGCGGCAAGGGCATGCGGCTGCAAAAGTACAAGGACGGTGGACTGAGTGACGTCCGTGTCTACAGTGTTGCTGACGGCTTGAGCTGGACCGATGCGGCAGGCCGCGCGTTCAACCTAACGGATCTTTACGAGTGGGTCGGCAGCCGCGCCCAGGCGGGACGCATGGCTCCACGAGGGTTCCCGAAATCGAACCGCTTCGGCCGTGCCTTCGACTGATTGTCTTTAACCGGATCCTGAGGTCGGTTGGCCCGAAAAAACGCCCCCATAAAGACGATGTTAACCCTGTCGGCCGCATTATGACGTGCGCGGAGTTTTGGGGCCCGCGGAACACATCGCACCGCTGGGAGAGCGCAAATGTTCCGACTGCCAAAATCATTCGCACGCAACAAGTCCGGGATGACGACCATCGAATACGCCCTGCTGGCCGGGGTGATGGGCACAGGCGTCCTGGTCTCGCTGAACTACGTCGCCGACGAAATGACCGCGGCCTTCCAGCCGGAAGGATGCACCTGGGAGCAGCCAGACCCGAGCGTTGAAGACGGACCTGTGGCCTGCATCGGCTCCGAGCACTGGTCGCCGCGCCGCGCGAAACGCCCGACAACCTCCCGCACCGTGCTCAACGCTGAGTAGTCCACCGCGCACGTCGCTCTGGACGCTCCATCCGGTTCGTGAAACGGCGCGACGCGCTCACACGAACCGGATCAGTCCCATGGACGCTCAGACTCTCGGCCTTGTCGGCTTCGCCCTCTACATGGGAAGTTATTTCCTGCTCCAGATCGGCCGGGTGGACGGCAACGGTCTAGCATATGCGCTCGCTAATCTGGCGGCCGCGAGTTGTGTGCTCGTGAGCCTCGGCGAGCATTTCAATCTGCCATCTGTCCTCATTCAGCTGAGCTGGATTGCAATCAGCCTCGTCGGTATCGCTCGCCAACTCCTCGCGCTGCGGACTGAAAGCCCTGCATCGGCCTGACGTCGATGGTTTCGCTCGGAGGAACCGAGCACTTGGGCGTGGGTTAACGCCATCCGCGACGTCTGCGCACAGCAGAGTGGAAAATGCGTATTCATCCGTCATCACATCTCCTATGTACGCCGAGATTTTAATCCGTGCGGCTGAACAGCACGCGCGCAGTTCCAGGACAAGTGTATGCGCGTACTTGGCCTCGCCGCCCGCTCCCACGACAGCGGCATTGCGCTCGTCGATGACGGGGAGATCACGCTCGTTTACGAGGAAGAGCGTTTCAATCGCGAGAAGCACACCCGCGCATATCCGACCCAGTCGCTCGATATGATGGTTGCGGACGGCGTTGACCTTGCAAGCATCGATGCGATTGCGATGCCTTGGCACATCCATTCGCTGCGCATGACCGTGCGCGCACACTGGACCCGCCACTTCCCGCGCAGCCTCAGCATTCTCGGTCCCAATAATCACGGGCCGATCAGCTATTGGATCGTCGCGATGCGGCGCACGGTGCAACTCGATATGCTGCGCCGCCTCGGCGGTGGACGTCCACCACCTTTCGTCGAGGTTCATCACCACGATGCGCACGCGGCAGCTTTTTTTGTCTCCCCGTTTGAGGAGGCAGACGTGTTGGTGATCGACGGCTACGGCGATCAATCCTCAACCAGTCTGTATGCGGGCACGGGCAATCGCCTGACCCAATGCAGTGCCAACGATCAACTCCATTCCCTTGGCGTGCTCTATTCGCTGATCACGCGGTTTCTCGGCTTTCCGGCGTTCGGCGACGAAGGCAAGGTCATGGGACTGTCTGCCTATGGCAGCGATCGTTTCGTCGAGAAAATGTCGCAGCTCGTCCACTTGCTGCCCGACGGCGAGTATCGCCTCAACATGGATTATTTTTCCTTCCCCATCTACGGCGAGCGCGCGCCCTACAGCCGGAAATTCTATGAGACGTTCGGCGCGCCATTTGCCGATTGCAACACGCCGTCGCCGGAGCAATTCGATCTCGCTTATGCGCTTCAAGCCGTCATCGAGACTGTGGTCCTGCACGTTGCTCGAGCGGCGCAGCGGCGCTCCCGCGCGCGCCATCTGGTCTTCTCAGGCGGCGTCGCGATGAACTGCGTGGCCAACGCCAAACTGATCGCAGAGACGGACTATGAGCGGATCTGGGTGCCGCCTTGCGCCAGTGACGCAGGCGTGCCGCTTGGCGCCGCACTGTTCCACATGCATCAGACCTGCGACGTGCCGCGCACATACGAAGTGAAGCACGCAGCGTTCGGCAAGGCGTACACCAACGATGATATTGCGAGCGCACTGCAGG
Organism: Pseudomonadota bacterium; assembly: GCA_038534255.1. GTDB lineage: Bacteria > Pseudomonadota > Alphaproteobacteria > Rhizobiales > CALHAX01 > CALHAX01. Next base: position 2,242 of record JBCAXC010000039.1, on the reverse strand, counting down.
AGGCCGGTCTGCAGGGAGAAAAATTACGCCGGGAAACGCTCATCGCGCGGACGGCTGATCTGATCGCGGATGGCAACATCATCGGCTGGTTTCAGGGCCGCTTCGAGACAGGGCCACGTGCGCTCGGGCAGCGCTCGATCCTCGCCGATCCCCGTCGGGCGGACATGAAGGATCGCATCAACGCCCGCATCAAGTATCGCGAGGGTTTCCGCCCCTTCGCCCCCGCCGTGCTGGAGGATCGCGCGTCAGAATGGTTCGCGATCGACCAGCCGGACCCGTTCATGACGATCGCGCCACTTATTCATCCGCATCAGCGCGACAAGATCCCGGCCGTCGTCCACGCTGACGGCACTGGCCGCATTCAGACCGTCGCGCGTGAGGCTGCGCCGCGCTATCATGACCTGATCAGGGCCTTCGAGGCTCGCACGGGTATCCCGATCCTGCTCAACACGTCCTTCAACAAGCAGGAGCCGATCGTCACCCGCCCCGCAGAAGCCATTTCCTGCTATCTGCGGACTGAGATGGATGCGCTCGTCATTGGCGACTATCTGGTGACGGAGCGACCGCCAGAGGCCGTTCGATGCGCGCACGAGGCTTTCTCCAGCTAGCCGGACGCACTTTGGACGACGGCTCTCCTGCCCGATAGACAGAGGCACACGACGGCATGACAAACGACGCAACACAGCCGCTGCCACGCCTCGGCATCATCGGTGTTGGACACCTTGCGAGCTATGTTACCCGCGGTCTGCGCAACGCGGGTTGGGACGGCGAAATTGTTCTCTCTCCGCGCGGCGCATCGGTCGCCGCGGACTTGGGCAAAGCCTGTGGCTGCGAGGTCGCGCCGGACAATCAGGCCGTCGTCGATGCCTGCGATATCGTGATGCTCGCGCCACGACCCGCACAGGCGCTTGACGCACTCGCCGGCGTCACCTTGCGCTCCGAGCAGACCCTGCTTTCCGTCGTCGCTGGCGTCTCTTGTGCAGAGTTGGCGGCGGCGTGTCGCGGGACGGACGATATCGTCCGCGCAATCCCCGTCACGTCGGCCGAAGTCGGAGCAAGCCCGAACATTTATTTCCCTGAACATTCGGGGGTCGCGCGGGTGCTGAACGCGTGTGGGACAGCAATCCCGCTGAAGCGCGAGGAAGACTTTGATGCAGCCGGCGTCATGGCCTGTGTCTACGGTTGGTTTTTCGTCCTCTTTGACACACTGACGGAAAAGTCGGTGCAGGCCGGTCTGGACCGGGCGACGGCTGAACAGGTCGTGCTAGGTATGGCAAAGGGCGCTGCGGTGATTGCAGAAGCACAGGCACGGCCGGGCGGTAATGGCGATGCCGCGACGCTTGCCAGAAAGATCGCCTCACCGGGCAGCTTTACGCGCCTCGGCCTTGATCAACTCGAAGACGCGAACGCTTTCGGCCCGTGGGAAACCGCGTTTGACACCGTGCTCGCCGCTTTTCGCGACAGGCACGGCTGAACCGGACGTCGTCCGAACAGAAATTGCCAATCGCACAACCTGTGATGCGCGTCACGCATCACAATCGTCAGATCGGGTCTTCTCTCCTCAACGCCGCTGAGCGCGGCACACAAACCAAGGAGACACCCCATGACCAAGCTCACAGTCATCGCAGCCCTCGCCCTCGCAATCACGGGCGCATCCCTCGCGACAACCACGTCCGCTTCCGCAACGCCGACCTACGGCTTCTCCGTTTCGGACGGCGGCAGCAACCCCTTCAAGGCCGTCAACGGACGCTGAACGAAGCACCTGACAGCTACGCACTTCTCATCCCCCCAAGGAGGCACATCATGACCAGAATTACCGCAATCGGAGCCCTCGCTCTCGCCCTCGCAGGCGCATCAGTCGCAACGGCATCAACAGCGGCGGCGGCCCCGACCTACGGCATTTCCGTAAGCTCGGGCGGGGTCAACCCGTTCAGCGCAGTCAACGGCCGTTAGGTTGCGCACGACAGGCGCGGTGGGAATTCTGCTCCCCCTCAGAACGAGCATCACGCCTGTCGTCACTCGCCGAGCAAATGACCCCCTACATACGCCTCTCGCGACAGACAATGTCGACGGGAGGCGTTTTCATGCGTGGAGCAAAATCCGTGCTGTCAGGCAGAGGATGTTTCCAGCTCACCGACATCGAGCGAATGAAAACTGGCGGCGGCAATGACCAGCAGCTTCTCGCTCCGCGATAACTGTTTGATGCGGTACTCCTCGCGCATCGCCGCCGATCGATCGTTGC
>JBCAXC010000038.1:0-10977 GCA_038534255.1 Pseudomonadota bacterium | reverse complement strand
GTCGGCGTTACGACCTGTGTCGTCCGAGCTCAGGAGCAAGCGGCCATAACCGGTTGGATCGGCTGCGTCGAAACCGACGACGACGACAGACGCATCCTCGGCGAGCGCATCGACTGCAGCACGCAGGGTTTGCGACTGCACGAGCGGTGTGTCGCCGTAAACCACGAGCACCGGCAAATCTGCCGCCTCGATCTCGCTCGCGGCGGCCAGCACCGCGTGCGCCGTGCCGCGCTGCTCGTGCTGGATGACGGTTGTCGCGTCATGGTCCTCGGCAGCCACGTGTTGGCGTACGTCGTCCTGTTGCGGGCTCGTCACGACAACGGTTCGGGCGGCACCGGCATCGCGCGCCGTCGCCATCACATGGGCCAGCATGCTGCGGCCCGCGATCTCGTGCAGCACCTTGGGCATGGCAGAGCGCATGCGCGTTCCCTGACCGGCCGCGAGTACGACCGCAAGGAACGGCGATGAATGTCTTGAAACGTCGGCAGTCATGGTTGCGCTCGGCACCTCGATCCGGCTGGCGTTCACGTCGGCATGAAACGCAGTCAGTTTTGCTGGCCGCATACGCGCTCGCGCTGCTCACCAGCAATTTTCAGTCCACGATCCGAGGGGTATTCGCCACGAATTTCAACTCACTTTGCGTTTCCGCACCTGTCATGGGCGTGGACGCTGCTTTGTGATGTATGCCGCATTCGCCCGCTTTGCAGCGTGCGCTGGCGTGGCCGTCTTGCCGCAGCATCGGCAAGCCGCGCGCTTCTGAGCGGTCGGTCCACAACCAACCCGGCTCGTCGCGTTGACCCTCATGCCCGACTCAGCGAACTCGCAATCGCGGGGCGAATTGTGTCCAGAGTTCGGTCGCTCCGGACCAATTGGGATGATGGGTGAAATCCATGGCCGAACGACACCCTGCACACGCAGCCGCTTCGCCGGGGCCGAACCGCGCGGAACCGAAACGGCGTGGCAACGGGATCTATCTGACGCTCTGGTGCCTCGCCGGGCTTGCCGCGACGGGCTACCTCGTCATGCTGGCGCTCGGAAAACCCGCACTGCTCGACGCCGGGGCAACGGCTGTGATCAATGATGACTCCGGGCCGGTCACGCTACGTGCCGGTGCGCGGGATGTGGGTGCTGCGCAGGGCTATGAGGCACTGAGCCGCGACGTGGCAAACCTCAAAGCGAACGTCTCCGCCCTGGAAGCCGGTATTGGACAGCTGTCACGGGCCCAGACCAACGCTGACGCCCGCATCACGGATATCGAGGCCTGGCGGAGTACCGTGACGACAGGTCCGGGGGAAACGCTCGAGGTCAGTGACAGCGGGACTGTGACGCCAAGCGCCAGCGTCGCGCAGCCTGTGGACGATGCGTCCGCGATCGAGGGTACGACGCTTGATGGCGACACGCGGACACTGCCGCCGACCCCGGCCCCCACACCGGTGGAGACGTCCCGGACGAACAGCGACGATGCCATTCTCGCGGCGCTCTTCGGCAACACGGAAGAACAGGCGGCTCCGGCCACGCCACAAACCGAGACTGCTGCCCTCACGCCCGAGGTAGCGCCGCAGCCCGCACCGCTTCCGGCCAGCCTGCCGATCCCTGGTCGCCGGACATTCGGCGTTGAACTCGGAAGTGGCGACTCGGTGGACTCACTTCGGCTCAAGTGGGCGCTGCTCAATGAGCGTCATCGCGACCTGATCGGGAGCCTTGCGCCACGCTTTGTCCGCACGGGCAACGGACCGAGCACGCTTTACCGCCTGATCGCCGGTCCGTTTTCCTCCACGCGTCAGGCAAGTGAACTGTGCACGCAGCTCAACGCCTACTACGTGCCATGCAGCACGTCGGCGTTTACCGGAGCTGTGCTGTAAAAACTGACCACGCGGTCACCCCCGCGCACCAGCGTCAATCACCGAGGAAGAGCTGTCCGACCTTCGGGTTTTCAAGCAGTTCGTCACCCGTGCCCGCGATGGCCATTTCGCCAGAGACCAGCACGTAACCGATGTCGGCAAACTCAAGCCCCTTCTTGGCATTTTGCTCCACCATGATGATGGTCTTGCCTTCGACATGCTGCAGGTCGTGCAGGATCTCGAACACCATATCGATAAAGCGCGGTTCCAGCCCGATGGATGGCTCATCAACCAGTAGCACTTCCGGGTTCATTACGAGCGCGCGTGAGATTTCAAGCAAGCGGCGTTCTCCGCCTGAGAGCACTTTTGCGAGATGTTTGCGGCGTGCGGCGAGGCGGGGATATTTATCGAAAACCATCTCGGCCGAGCGACGTGCCTCGGCGGGCTGATCCTTCAAGAATTCGCCCATCCAGAGATTTTCCTCCACAGTCATTCCGGGGAACACCGATTTGTCTTGAAGGATATACGCGATCCCGGCTTCGCTCAGCTTCTCGTTGGGTGAGAGGCGGGTCACGTCGAGAGCGTCCGCGCCGTTGCCGATCGATATCGAGCCGGAAAAGATGTTGTTGAAGCCAAAGATCGAGTGGAGGATCGTGGATTTACCGGCCCCATTCGGGCCGATCAGGCAGAGCGACTGCTTGCGCCCAAGCGCAGGTTAAGATCGTGCAGGATCTCCATCTGTCCGTATCCGGCACGCAGGTAAGTGATGGATACATAAGGCTCGCCTCCGACGAGTGCATCGAGTTGATCGACGCTGACATCCTCCGCGATCGCCTGCGCCTGCCTCACGACATCTTCGACCGAAATGACGGCGTCGACGGTCCCCATGTGATAACCGGCAGCCTTGGACTGTGACGCATCCGCGTTAGGGTTCGGCCGACCGGTGGCGGCACCAGCTGGCAGACCAGAACTCGCGGTATCGGTGTCACTCATGGCCTTCTCCGTTCGTATGATTTCTGGCTTCCGACGGGCCTGCGTCACAACCCGCTAGTAACTGTATCGAATTGAAATAAATGCCACGGCGAAAACGGTCGCGAGCACGGAGAGTATGAGAAAAACCCTTCTGGCTCGTCTGATCAGCTTCACCGTGTCAGACTGACGAGGAACGCTCGTGACTGAAGGATAAAAGCCAGGAAAGATGTGGTTCAGCTTGCTTTCAACGAGCAAAGCAGCGCGTTTATGCGCCGCCATGAACAACAGCCCACTCCGCAGTTTGATCGAAAACGACCAGGAGAGATAAATCGCCACCGCTCCAATCAGGAGCGACATCAGCAGCAGCATAAGGAAGACCGGCAAACTTTTCCCGGCACCGCCAAATGATGCGACGACAAATTGCGCGGCGATCAAGGCCGATGAATACTGCGAGAGATACGACAGCTTCGTCCAATTCAGGTCATCTTCGTGTTTGTACAGCGACTTCGCATACTCGAGAGAACTGAGCATCGCGTGGATCGCGGCGTCGGCATCGACGTCCCTGGTGTAGCCCGCAAGAATTTCCTGGCTGGTCGCGTGCATCACGAGGCGCGACTTGAGCTCGTCTTTCGGGTCGCCAATCGCGCCTGACGACCATGAGTAGACCGTCCTGAAACCCTTGCGCCGATGAAATTCGAGAGAGCCGGGATTGTCCGGTCGGATCATGACGGCGACGAAGACATCGACAATATCCGGGTCCGACACCTTTGGCGCACGCGTTGGCAACAAACGCCACGGCAGTTTATCTTTCGGCCGCAAAATCGTGTTTCTGGAGCGGACAGACAACGTATGCTCGATAAACGCCTGATACAGCCGTGAGCCAACGCCTGTGCGAAACTGATCGGGCCGAACGCCGACTTGTTTGATCACATAAAAGCCGGTGTCGCGCCCAAAACGGTCGACCAATCGGCGCTCGGTTGTATCCGTCTCGAGAAAGCGTTCTTCGCCCTTTTTGAGCAGGTAGCGCAGGTCATAGCAGAGAAGAAAACCGGCGACGCCGAGATCATCTTCAGCGACGAAGAACGTGAGATCGTAGTCTGTTTTGTCGGCCTGCGCGTGACCGAGAAACTCGATGTAGTCGTCTCTGGTGAAGTTCGAGACCAGAAATCCTGCTGCGTGCTTATGGTCAATCGTCAGCGAACCTGCCAATCGCAGAATACTGTCGACATCTGCTTCCGTCGCAGAGCGGATGGTAAACTCCGGCATGTGGTCCCCTCAGTGCGCGCCAAGATAAGCGTCGATGACACGGGTGTCGTTCTGGATGTCTTGCGGTGCACCCGATGTGAACATTTCGCCGTGTGCGAGGCAATAGATCGTGTCGGCCATGTTCATGATCACGCGCATGTTGTGCTCGATGATGAAGAGCGTGATGCCGAACTCGGTGTTCGCGCGCTTCAGACGATCGATGAGACCGTTGATCAGCGTCGGGTTGATCCCGGCAGTCGGCTCGTCGAGTAGCAGCACAGTCGGTTCGTTCATCAACGCCATCGCGAATTCCAGCAGTTTCTGCTGGCCAAATGAGAGCGAGCCGGAGCGGAGATAACGTTTCTCGTAGAGACCGACGAAATCAAGGAGTTGTGCCGCACGTTCGTGATCATCGCGCGAGTTTTGACGCAGCATATCGCGCAATGTCATCTTGCGATGCGGGATCGAGATCAGCATGTTCTCGACGCAATTCATCGCGCCATAAATGAGCGTCTGCTGGAACGTGCGCAGCAGGCCGAGGCGCGTAATCTGCGGCACCTGCATCTTCGAGATTTCGGCATCCTCGAAAGCAATGGAGCCCTTGTCGATTGGATGATAGCCGACGATCAAGTTGAACAACGTGGTCTTGCCGGAACCGTTAGGTCCGATCAACCCGGTGATGCCGCCGCGTTTGACGTCGAGCACGGCATCCGACATGCAGGCCGGCCGACCGATCACAACCGGTCGGCGTTAAACGTATCGCAGGCATTCATGTTGCCAGTCCGGAAACCGGCGCGGAACCAGCGTTGGCGCTGTGCAGCCGAGCCGTGCGTAAAGGCATGCGGATTGACGCGCTGCCCTGACCGTTTCTGGATCACGTCATCACCGATAGCGGCTGCAGCTCTCAGGCCTTCCTCGATGTCACCTTCCTCAAGGATGTTACGCGCCTTGTCAGCCCGGTTGGCCCAGACGCCGGCGAGACAATCTGCCTGCAGCTCCATCATGACCTGTATGCGGTTTGCGGCGCGGGGGTTGCGCGCCTTTGCCTGTTGCACGGCATTCGAGATGCCAAGAACGGTCTGCACGTGATGTCCGACCTCGTGTGCAATCACGTACGCCTGGGCAAAATCGCCCGGTGCGCCGAAGCGCTGTTCAAGCGTGCGGAAGAACGTCAGGTCGATGTAGATTTTCTGATCAAGCGGGCAATAGAACGGGCCCATCGCCGCCTGGCCAGGGCCGCAACCGGTCTGCGTGTAGCCCGTGTACAGGACCATATTCGGCTCGCGGTAGCGCTTGCCAAAGGTCGGGAAGAGGTCTTTCCAGACTTCCTCGGTGTTGTTGAAGATTGCGCTGACGAACTGGCCGGCCTGGTCTTTTGTGCGCGGCTGTTGGATTTGTCGCTCGGCCGTCCGCCGCTCAGGCGCACGCGTCCGCGACTCCGAGCCCGGCATGCCTGGAATGTCGAAATTCTGCGGCCTGGTGTTGGTTGCATCACCACTGTCGATTTGCGGCGTCGGGAGACCGCCACTGCCGCCTCGTAGCAGATCAAGCGGGTTGATGCCGAACACGAAGTACATCACGGCGCCGATGATCAGGATTGTCATCAGGCTCATGCCGCCGCCCCCGCGCCCACGGCCCATCGGGATGTTGACCTGACGACCTCGCCCGCCACGTGGAAACGGGAAGCCGAAGCCGCCGCGCCCACCACGCCCGCCACGCTGTCCCCGTCGGTCCTCGACGTTGTCACTTCTCCCGAGATCGCGCCAACGCACCATGGTTTCAGTCCTGCAGGTTTTTCACGACACCGCCGCTGCGGCTCGCCATGTTGTGCAACGCAGTGCCTGCAGAGACAAGGGTATGCGACGCATCGGCTCTCGAGGCCGGCTGAACCTGGGCACGTACTTCAGCCAGAAGAGCCTCATCGTGGTGCCTGAGCGCTGAAGGTTAGGGCTTCAGGTCAATCCCGCCGCTGAACGCGGCATGCAGAACTGCCTGGGTCCGCGACGAAACACCGAGCCGTCGCTTTGCGTTCTCGACATGAAAATTTGCCGTCTTCGGGCTGATGTCGAGGATCTGACCGATCTCCCAATCCGACTTGCCGTGCGCGACCCAGGCGAGGCAGACCGCCTCGCGCTTCGATAGTGCGACAGCATCTGCAATGGCCTTGCGCCGCAGGGCAAAGACGCGCGTCAGTGCGAACTGTGCGAGCGCGCGGAGTTCGGCCATGGCCCGCGTGGAAAGAAAGGCATCGCGGGCGGCGATTGCGACGAGTCCAGAAACCGTCGGTGCCTCGTCATGTCCAATGAGAATGCAGGATCGGCATCCAAGCTCGGCAAGAGCAACGCGGATTCCGTCATCTTCGTGGTTCTGTGCATCGTCGGCCAGAACCAGCCGCGTGCCGGACGACTGGTCCGCCTGCAACCTGCGATCGACGTATGACACCAAGGGCGGTGTGCCTGTCTGGACCGCGACCCTGTCTGGCAGGATCGGAGGGCCGATCGCACCCAGAGCAACACGGTACGCACCGCTCTGTCCGGCGAGTGCGGTCGCAACCTGGTCGACGCTCACGGCGCAATCGATTTGCTCCATGGTGCGGGAGAAGTCGTCGATGGTCCCGTTTGATTGCATCGTCTAAAGCCCTTGCCAGCGCGTGATGCGCGTACTGACAACAGAGCAATACTCTTTATGCGAGCATATGTCGAGATTTCTCGCCGCTTTGCCCGCTATTCTATGCGCTCTCCCATTCTCGCAGCGTCTTGCGCTGGATTTTGCCCGTCAGCGTCGTCGGCAGTTCATCGACGATACGCACGTGACGCGGGTACTGATGCGGTCCGAGGCGGGCGCGCACCCACGTTTGGAGAGCTTCTGACAGGTCGGCTGACGAAGCTATTCCCTCGCGCAAGACAACGTACGCCACCACGATCTCGCCACGCACCGCATCCGGCGCGCCGATGACACCAGCCAGCGCCACATCCTCATGGGCGACGAGGCATTCTTCGATCTCGCCCGGCCCGATGCGATAGCCAGCGGACATGATGATGTCGTCGTCACGTCCACGGAACCAGTAGTAGCCCTCGGCGTCCCGTCGTGCGACGTCGCCAAGCAAACACCAGTCTCCGGCGAATTTTTTCTCCGTGGCCTCCGGGTTGTTCCAGTATTCGAGAAACATCACGGGATTGGGCCGCCGAACCGCGACGATGCCTTCCGCGTCATCGCCGAGCACGTTGCCGTCGCTGTCCACGATGGCGACGTCGTGGCCAGGGATGGCGCGCCCCATGGACCCGGCACGCACGTCAAACAGTGACGCCGAGTTGCCGATGACGAGATTCGCTTCGGTCTGACCGTAAAACTCGTTGAGCGTGATGCCAAACGTATCGCGACCCCAGGCAATCATGTCTTCGCCAAGGCTCTCGCCTCCCGTGCCGATGGTGCGCATGGCAAGATCGGTCGGCGCCGCGGACCCGGCACCACGCATCAGCCGGAGGGCCGTCGGAGGAATAAACGCATTGCGCACGCCTTCGGCTGCCATGAGGCTCATCGCAAGTTCAGGGTCGAAGCGTTGTCTGGAGCCAACGACCGGCACGCCGAAATAGAGCGCGGGTAAAAGCGCATCGAACAGACCTCCGGCCCAGGCCCAGTCGGCCGGTGTCCAGAATTTATCTTCCGCTTTCGGGAATCTTTCGTGTGGCAGGATCATGCCTGGCAGGTGACCGATTAGTACACGCTGCGCATGAAGCACGCCTTTCGGATCCCCGGTTGTGCCGGAGGTGTACATCAGGAACGCCGGATCATTGATACCGGTCGGGTGCGGCTGTGCCTGCGGTGATGCAGCTTCCAGCGCCGCCCAGAACGACGTCGCTTTCGCAGGCCCCTCGCCATCCACGCAGAGGACTTGTCGGGGCTGCGGGCCGTCGCGCAACGGCTCCTCGATTGCGAGAAGCCCTTCAAGCGTTGAGATGAGTGTATGCGGCGCGGCATCCTTCAGGCGGAACATCATCGCGTCCGGGCCGAACTTGCCAAAGAGCGGCAAGGCAATCGCACCGGCCATCTGGATGCCGAGATGCGCGATCACGGCCTCCGGACACTGCGGCAGATGTACGGCGGCGATGTCGCCGGGCCCGACGCCTGCATGTCTCAGCGCGTTGCAGAACCGGGATGCAAGTGTCGCCAGGAGGCCGAACGCATAAACATCCCGCGTGCCATCCTCGTGGAGGAAAACGAGTGCGGGTGCATCGCGCAGGTCGCCGTTTGCATGACGCAGGCAACAGGCCTCGGCGACGTTGAATCGCTCTGGCAGGTTCCAGCGAAAATTTTCGTAGGCCTCGGCGTATGTGGTCGCGTCAATCCGCATGGCCGTTACGTCGTCGTCCGTCTCATGCTGCTGATATCCCGCCGTTCACGCTGATTGCCTGGCCGGTGATTTTGCGCGCGGCGTCACTTGCCAGAAAGACGGCGAGCGCGGCGAGGTCTTCCGGCTCGGCGACGCCCAGATGCGCTATGGTCTCGGCCTTGGCGAACAGCTTGCCTGCAAAGGCGTCCGCCATCAGCCGATCATAGAGCGGCGTGTCGCGCACGATCGACGGGGTCAGGCAGTTGGCGCGGATGCCGACGCGCTTGCCCTCGATCGCGAGGCCACGGGTGAACATGACGATCCCGGCCATCACGCCGCCAATCACGCTCTCGCCGGGCGTTGCGATCTTCGCGGCATCGGACGCGATTGTGAGGATCACACCGCCGCCCTGCGCCGTCATATGCGGAACAACTGCGCGCGCCGCGAGGATCGGCCCAAGAAACCCCGACGCGACTTGATCTGGAATCTGTACTGGATCGAGTTTGTGAAAGAGTGCGGGCATCGCGTCGCCACCCGTCGAACATACCAGCACATTGATGCGCCCGAGCTCCGAAACTGCCGCGTCGACGACTTCGGCGGCAGCGCCTGCGGCGACGTCCCCCAGCGCGAGGTGCACGGCCTGCTCCGGGAACGCTGCCTTGAGCGCATCGCGTGCTGCCTTGCCTCGCGCTGCGTCGCGACCGTTCAGCATCACGCCCTGCGCACCAGCGTCGAGAAATGCCCGTGCGAGGGCGAGGCCAATACCGGCCGTGCTCCCGAGGACGAGGCAGGTCTTGTTCTCGAGTGGACGATCGTGCGCGCTCATGACACGAGACCTAGACCGATTTGCCGGACTGGCAAACCGGACTGGTAGAGCAAGCACCGGCAGCACAGAAGGATCGCACCATGGACGAGCAGCGCTTCAGTACGGGCAAACGCAAACGCGGCGAGGTGTTGGGCGCGGCCTACGTCGACAAGGTCTTGGAGAGTGCGGATGACTTCAACCGCCCTTTCCAGGAGATGATGACTGAATGGTGCTGGGGTTTCGGCTGGGGTGACGAGACGATCGACAAGAAAACCCGCTCGATGCTGAACCTCGTCATGATTGCCGCGCTAAACCGCATGCACGAATGGGAGTTGCATCTCAAAGGTGCAGTGACGAACGGTGTGTCGCGAGATGAGATCCGCGCCTGCATTCATCAGGCGGCGATTTATTGCGGTGTCCCGACCGGTGTCGAGTGCTTCCGGATCGCCAATCGGGTATTCGCCGAAATGGATGCCGAGACCTGAGCGCGTGGGCGCGTGGGCGCATTCGCGCCGCGATTCCGCGCCATATGCACGCTCTGGCCGTACGCGCTAGGACAGTCAGTCATTCTCAATGTTTCTGGCGTAAAGTGCGGTTAACAGGATCGCGCTGACGGAAAGCGTTCGTGCGATCTTCCAACGTTTGGCAGCGTGCTGCGGGATGGACCCTACGTGACCGGGTTCACAGCGCGCCGTCGCCTTCGACGTGCGTGGAGGTGGGGCATGGCGCGCAGCAAGCTTGCAGCGAAGACACACGACACGTTGTTTGCGGACAGCGTGCGTGCCTGCAAATCGGCGCTGCGCAGCGTCATGGTGTTCAGCCTCTTCGTGAACCTGTTGATGCTGACAGGTCCGTTCTTCATGCTCCAGGTCTATGACCGGGTGCTGGCGAGCCGCAGCCTTCCAACGCTGGTTGCCCTCGGTGTTCTGGTCGCGGCGCTTTATCTCTTCATGGCGCTGCTGGATGTTCTGCGGTCACGGATCGTCGCACGCGCGGGCATGCGGCTGGACGATCAACTGGCACCGCGCGTGATCGATGCGATGATGTTCCACGCGGCGAGCAAGACACCCAATGTCGGCTCCGTGCCCGCCCGCGATCTCGATACGGTGCGCAGCTTTGTGAGCGGACCGGGCCTGATCGCGCTGTTCGATGCGCCGTGGGTGCCGGTCTACCTGCTCGTCGTTTTTCTGTTTCACCCCGTGCTTGGCTATCTCGCGCTTGGCGGCGCCATGCTGTTGTTCCTCCTGATGCTGGCGAACGAGTGGCTGACGCGCAAACCGATGGCGAAGCTCGGGCAACAGTCGCAAATCAGCCATCAGGCCACGGAAGAGCTTTACCAGAATGCGGAGTTGATCCGGGCGCTTGGCATGGGCGCGCGGATGCGACAGCGCTGGATGGGCGAGCATGACCGCACACTTGTCAGCGGCTTGAGCGTGTCCGATCGCAACGGGCTGATCTCGGGTGTTACCAAGGCATCGCGGCTCATTCTGCAGTCCGCGATCCTGGCACTCGGAGCATATCTCGTGATCCAGCAGGAAATTCTGCCGGGCGTGATGATTGCCTCGTCGATCATTTTTGCGCGCGCCCTCGCGCCGGTCGAGCAGACCATCGCGCACTGGCGCAACGTGCTCGCCGCGCGCAAGTCATGGGAGCGGCTGCGCACGCTGTTGACCGAGACACCTGCCGATGTCGCGCCACTCGAGCTTCCGGCGCCGCAGGGCTTTATCGCGGTCGAGAAGGTGAGCCTGATCGCCAAGGGTCGCGACGAGCCGCTGTTGCAGGGT
>JBCAXC010000037.1:0-11047 GCA_038534255.1 Pseudomonadota bacterium | reverse complement strand
CGCTTGAACCAGGCATTGTTGCGCCACGATGGATGCGGCACCGCGAGGTAGCGACGTGGGGCATCGGGATCATAAATCGTCCGCCAGTTCGCCACGGTCTCTGTCAAAGTCCTGGGCACGCGATACCCGTCGATCTGACCGAGATGCCAGCGCTGCGCATACCGACCAATCAGGATGATCAACTCCAGCTGTGGCATTAGCGCAAAGACACGCGCATGCCACGTCGCGCGACACTCCGACCGGGGCGGCAGATCCCCGCCCTTGGCATCGAGGCCGGGGAAACAAAAACCCATCGGGACAATCGCCAACTTAGACGGATTATAAAACGTGGTCTCATCCATCCCGAGCCACGCGCGCAGCCGGTTGCCGGAAGGATCGGTGAATGGCCGCCCCGAGGCATGGACCCGCGTCCCCGGCGCCTGACCACAAATACAGATTTTCGCCGTCTGCGAGAGCACTGCGACTGGTCGCGGCGGGTGCGGCATCGGTGCGCTTTTCGGTGCTTCGAGGCATAGACGGCACGCCGCAATCTCCTCGCCAAGTGCGCCGAGAGGGGGACAAGCGCCATGAACCACCACACCTGATGCCAAGCCGATCTCCTGCTCACGCGACATCAGTCGACCCGACCTGCCACATCTCCGGAGAGAAACTTATCCCGCCAGTTCCGTGGCATTTCAAACTCCGAGGCCCAGAGCCCACGTTTTTCTTTCCGGGCGCGGCGCTCCTCCATCGCATAGTCGCCGTACGCAACGGCATGACCCTGCGCCACCATCCAGGCATTGAGCTCCGTCTTGCCAACACGGCAGACACCGAGCAGGCGATCATAAACATCCCTTTGCGAGACATCGCACGTCACGGGGGAAGAACCGATCTTGCGCGCCAGTTGCCGACGGACATCGCGCCCGCATTGCCAGTCTTTCCCCCCGCGCAGACACACCTGTTCGAGCTCCGGCGCATCGATCCCTTCAAGACGAACATCCTCGCGGGCAATCACAAGACTGTCGCCATCGACCACGCGCGCATCGCCTGCAACGGAGGCTGGCAAATCGGAGAAGAAGTGACTGATGAGAGCATAAGCAGTACATGCGAGGAAAATCCCGACGTATCCCCACCCGCGCCAGCGCCGAAGACGAAAATTCCACCGTGACACACGCCGTAAAACTCCCCTCACAGCGATTTTCCCTCCAGACCTGACACACACGTCAAGCGGATGTTCACGCTTTGGAAACATCCGGAGATTTAATGTTCGGCAAACCCGTGCCACCGGCCCTTACGCCTGCGCGCGCAAACGTCACGGCATCACGTGCCATCACAAGAGTTTCAGTCAGTCGTCTCCATGAGTGCCGCCACCCACCCCGGTCACATCACAAGTGACACGCCCCGCGATATTCAGCGCGCATCGACGCGGCTGCGCGTGAGCGAGGCACGTGAGCGGCTGGCCAACGGCTATGGCGCCAAGCCGGAGTTTCAGCATGAACTGCTGATGAAATTCGTCAACAATGAAATCGCCGCCAGACTGACCATACCGCTACTGACCACAATCGTGGCGCTCGCTATGGCTTTTTGGGCCCCCGTCCATGAAGTCGCGTTCTGGTGGGTTCTCGTCATGACCGGGCGCTACATCCTCATGCGCGCCTGCCATCAGTTCGCCGCCACACCGGCACATGGCTGTGACATCGTCGCGTGGCGCAACCGGTTGATCCGTGCAGAGGCGATGTACGGGACGGCGTGGGCCTGCGTCGCAATGGTCGCACTGAACTCTGACAACCAGTCCGTTCACGTCTTCATTTTCGCGACGCTTATCGTCGTGCTGACGATCCGGCTGCTCTTCGCCTCGACGGTTCTGCCCATCGTCAACGCCGGCACGATCCCGATGACGATCGGCCTTGTGATCCGCTTTGTGGTGCAGAACGACCCGTTCTACTGGGCAATGGCGCTGATGGCGCTCGGCATTCACACGTACTTCATGTTTCTCGCCAAAGGGCTCCATGCCACCGTTTCGGCCATGTTGGAGTATCGCGGAGAAAAAGACCTGCTGGTCGCGGAACTCGAAAAGGCATCGTCGATTTCAGACGAAGCCCGCCGCCGTGCGGAAGCCGCAAACGTGGCAAAATCGCAGTTCCTCGCGACCATGAGCCATGAGTTGCGCACACCACTTAACGCAATCCTCGGTTTCTCGGAGGTCATGAAATCCGAGCTGATCGGCCCGCTCCAGAATGAAACCTACAAAGGCTACGTCGGTAACATTCACGCGAGTGGCACGCATCTCCTCCATCTCATCAACGAGATCCTCGACCTCTCGCGCATCGAGGCCGGCAAGCACGATCTGACCGAAGAAGCCGTGGCACTCGAAGACATCGCTCGGGAATGTCAGATTTTGCTCCGCCTCCGCGCCGAGGCGAAGAAACTCCAACTGATCGAGCGCTACACACCCGACCTGCCGGAGGTTTTTGTAGACGAGCGGGCCATTCGCCAGGTCACGCTCAACCTGCTCTCCAATGCGATCAAGTTCACGCCAAGCGGGGGCACGGTGACGCTTGAGATCGGCCGGCATCGCAATGGTGATCAATATGTTCGCGTGTCTGATACCGGCCCCGGCATCCCGGCGGAGGAAATTCCAAGAGTGCTCGAGGCGTTCGGACAGGGCTCACTTGCACATGAGAATGCAGAGGGCGGCACAGGTCTCGGCTTGCCAATCGTGCGCGGCCTGATCGAGCTTCATGGTGGTGTGTTCACGCTGCAGAGCGAGCTGCGGGTCGGGACGATCGCGCATGCCACGATCCCGCGAGCCCGTGTGCTGGCAGCCGATGACGAACGTCGTCACCGTGCGACCGTGACACATAAGCAGTACGCCGTGCAGACACCCGCCTCGAACGGCGGCGCATACATCCCGCGCCGTGAAGCTGTGACGCCAACACTCGCTGCAACGCACGCGCCCGTACCGGAGCAACCAACCGCCGCCGAGGACAGCCTCAGCAACGCACGGCAATCGCCGCAAGGTGAACAAGCCGCTCAGATCGCGCGCGCGGCTGAGCCCACGGTGAGCCCAAAGTGCGAGACCCCGTCGCCGGACAGCCTCCCCCTGCCGCCCCCGTCCGTCACACACCATGTGCACCCGGCACACAGGTCTCCGGCGCCAGCGCGCACCGGCCATCCGATCCGCAAGCTCCAGCTTCCGTACAGCACCGAGGAGCACGTCTGACATGGCCCCGTGGATATCATTGGTGCTGCTGGTGCTCGCAGGTCTCGGCCTCATACTGCGACACGACATGTTGCCCGTTCTCGGTTTTGATCTCGGCCTTGCGTCGGCCGCAACCGCCGCCGCCGGCGTAATTCTGTTCACGGCAACCCGCGCAACAGCTGACGACAGGACAGCAGGCCCGCTCGATAGCGATCTCATGGGTCTCGACGACCGGCCTTCCGGGTTTGCGCGGCAGCTTCTCATCGTCGTCACAAGCACCGTCGCCCTTGTCGGCGGTCTGACGCTCGCCGATGTCACGACGCGTCCATCGGCGCAGACCGCGGGAGGAAACAGCTCTGACTTCTCAGCGCATGGTCGCCCCGGCGGGACGCTCACCGACACGCCCGCACCGGGTGGACCCATCGGGATCACGCGTTCCGGACATCGCACAGGACGCATCGCGCTTGTCGTCATGCGCGGTTCAGACGGAATCTTCACGGCTGCGGCCCGCCTCAATCGTCACCCGACGAAACTCGCGATCGACACTGGCGCGGCCCGCGTGCTTCTGACGACGGAAGATGCGCGACGCTCCGGTGTCGACCTCGCCCGCGCCGCATACACCGTCCCGGTCGAGACGAGTGCCGGTACGCTCTACGCCGCACCCGTAACGCTCGCGCGCGTCGATGTCGGCCCACTTGGCGCGAGCAATATCCCGGCACTGGTTGCCCAACCGGGAAAGCTTGCGGGCAGCCTGCTCGGTATGAGTTTCTTAAAGCGACTGGGCGCATACACGGTGTCGGGTGACATCATCACGCTTGAAAGCCGCAGCGGTATCCGGCTTTCGCGCGATCGCGCAGTGCACACTCCAGACGCAGCCCGTGGCAGGCAGCAGCGTGTGAAGGATCGGGGTTGATGGACGACGACACGCAACTTCAGCCGACGAAGCTGGACATCCTCGTCCTCGTCGGGGGCTGCATCGGCATGTTTCTCGGCGTGTTCTACTTCGACAAGGTCTCGGCGTTCGTCAGCCAGCAGGTCGCCAGTTTCTCCGCCGCCGGGACACGGGTTGCCACATCGCAGCCAGCGCCAGATACCGTCTTGTCAGACGCCAGCACGACGGCCCCCGCCGAAAGCAGCCGCAACGTCGTCTTTTTGAAAGCCGACCAGTTCGGGCAGTTCTACGCAGACGCTTACATCAACGGACGTCGCATCAATGTCCTCGTCGACACCGGCGCCTCGCACGTCTCTCTCAGCTACGAAGACGCCGAGCGCCTGGGCCTCTTTCTGACAGACCGCGATTTTACGAAAGCCGCCCGCACCGCAAACGGCGTTGCGCGCGTCGCCCCCGTCCGCATCGACCGGATCCGCATCGGTGACGTGATGGTGCGCAATATCGACGGTTTTGTCGGTCAGGAAGGGATCGAGTTCCCAACCCTGCTCGGCATGTCATTTCTCCGCAAACTCGATCGTATGTCCGTCAAGGGACGACAACTCGAACTCGTGCAATAGCTGGCCGAGGCTCTACGACACCTGTCGGCGCTGCCCGCTCAGTGACCCGATCGGCTGATGCCGCAAGCCCCACTACCGATCTCCACAAGGGAGTTTCCATGTTTCCGACACCGCGCGCCGATCTCGTCCAGAACACGGCTGATTTCGAATGCAATCCGCTCGTCAAACCGACCGGGTTTCGCGAGTACGATGCACGCTGGCTCTATCCCCAGGAGGTTAATCTCATGGGGTTGCAGGCGATCGGCATGGGCGTCGCCGAGCTGTTTCGCCGTCGCGAGGTCCCGGCCCGTATCGTCGTCGGTCACGACTTCCGCGGTTATTCCTCCGCCATCAAGAACTCGCTTGTCTCCGGGTTGCTCGCCGGCGGCATGGAAGTGCACGATATCGGCCTCGCGCTTTCACCGATGGCGTACTTCGCGCAGTTCGATCTTGAGGTCGAAGGTGTTGCGATGGTGACCGCCAGCCATAATGACAATGGCTGGACCGGCATCAAGATGGGCATGCAGCGTCCCGTTACGTTCGGGCCCGACGAGATGTCGGAATTGAAGGAGATTGTGCTCTCCGGCAAGGGGCAGCCCTACGCGGAAGGCGGCGGGCGCTATATTTTCATCCCTGATTACGCCACCCGCTATATCGAGAGCCTCACAACCCGTGAGCCGTTGTCGCGCAAGCTGAAAGTCATCGCCGCATGTGGCAACGGCACAGCCGGTTTCATCGCGCCACACGTCTTGCGCGCGCTAGGCTGTGAGGTGGTCGAGCTGAACACTGATCTAGATCACACATTCCCGAACCACAATCCGAATCCGGAGGACATGAAAATGCTTCATGCCGTCCGCGATGCGGTTCTGGAGCACGGTGCAGACGTCGGTCTCGCCTTCGATGGCGATGGCGACCGCTGCGGTGTTGTCGATAATACCGGCGAGGAGATTTTTGCCGACAAAGTGGGCGTTATGCTCGCGCGCGATATCTCGACTCAACATCCCGGCGCGAAGTTCGTCGTGGATGTAAAGTCCACCGGCCTCTTTGTGACCGATCCAGTCCTCAAGGCCAACGGCGCCGAGACGGCCTACTGGAAAACCGGCCACAGCTACATCAAACGCTACAACCACGAGCACGGCACGCTTGTTGGATTTGAGAAATCAGGTCACTTCTTTTTCTCTCCACCTCTCGGTCGCGGCTACGATGATGGCCTCGTCGCAGCTCTGGCCGTCTGCGACATGCTCGACCGTAACCCCTCGAAGACGATGGCGGACCTCCTCGGTGAACTGCAGACGACGTATCAGTCACCCACGATGTCACCGCATTGCGACGACGAGAAAAAGTATGCGGTCGTCGACCGCGCCGTTGCGCACTTCGAGGCGAAGGCAAAAGCAGGAGATCAACTTGCCGGCCAGGCGATCCGCGACGTGAACACCGTGAACGGCATCCGGATCACGCTGGAAGACGGCACCTGGGGTTTGGTGCGCGCCTCATCGAACAAGCCGGAACTTGTTGTCGTCGTCGAAAGCCCAACGTCGCTGGAAGCCCGAAATGCGATCTTCAAGGAGATCGACACTTATCTCGCGACTGAACCGGACGTCGGCGCGTACAATCAGAAAATCTGAAGCGACATCCGTCTCGCAAGGGAGCCTCCGGGCGGGCTTCCGCATCATCGCTCGCGAGTTGCAGGCGCATGACATCGGCTTCTACTCGGAAACCCGAAGCGGACCGAGCTTTGCCGCATTTACGGTTCATTCCGGCTTTTCAACTAGGCTCCGCCCGTTGAGTAGCCGTCGGGATTTCAGTCATGCGTTTCAATACGGAGGTCGTGCGCTGCACAGGCAGCCGCGTCGCGCGTGCCATGTCGGGCATGGGCAGCGTGCTCGTCGCCGCTGTGCTGACATCGACCGCGATCGACCCGGCATCGAGCGCGCCTCGCGCTGCCCTGGACGGCGAAGCAGTCCATGACCTCGTCGCTGGCGCCCGCATCAATCTTCACACACCCATCGGGACAAAAATCCCGGTCGAGTACGGCATCGACGGGTCGCTCGCCGCCCGCACCAGCGGCATGGCCGCATGGTATCTCGGCGCAAAGGCCGACACCGGAAAGTGGTGGGTCAAGGGACATCGGCTCTGCCAGAAGTGGAACGTGTGGTTCAAACGCGAAACCAAATGCGTCGAGATCCGCCGCCGAGGCACGGTCTTCCATGTGAAAGATCTGGACGGTGAAACCGGCACTGCCAGTCTCGCGCGACCCGGCGTTGCATCAACGCGCCAGCGCATCGCGAACCGCACGACTGACAGTGCTGGCACTGCCGCGGAGCAAAAACCGCGAGCGAAGCGTCGGCTGAGACAGGCCTACACATTGGGCGTTGCAGGAAACACCGGAACGCCGGAAGCGCTCGCCGCGCCAAAGAATCCGCAGCCCATCGTGCGCAACGCGCGCACCAAAGTCAGTCGTATTCCTCGCCCCCGCGAGGTACGCCGCAACCGGCGGAAGACGCGTCAGGTCTCGCGACTCATCCCACCGCTTCCCGTGCGGGCAATCCACCGCATCGAGCAGGTCAAAACCTCGTCATGGTCGCCGTCACGGCGACGCAAAGCCGTCAGGTCGTTCCGCTCGCGCAAATCACTCCGCTCGGTTTTCGAGAGGAATCGCTGACGCGATCGGGCGCGAACCATCCGCTCTCACTCGCATCACCCAGCGAGAAGGCTGAACGCGAAGCGAAGCGAGACGACACCAACAAAAATCCCGAATGCGATTTCAAGCCGTCGGCGCGACCAGCGGTGCCCGACCCGAGCGCCGAACGGTGCAGCGAACACGCTGGTTGGGATGATCGCAGCCGCACCGAGCAAACTGACATAGCCGAGCGAGCCCGGCGGTAGCCCCACAGCACCCCAACCCGCCCAAATAAACCCGAGCATTCCCGGCACGGCGATCATCGGGCCAAACGCCGAGGCCGTCGCTATCCCCTGATGGATCGAGCGCCCATAGAGCGTCATCATCCCGCTGATGAACGCGCCACCACCGATACTCATGAGCGCAGAAATGACACCCGTCACCAGACCGTATCCGCGAAGCCAGACCGGGCCGGGAATATCCTCTCCCAACCGCCAGCTTTCGCGTGCAAACAAAAACTTGGCGGCCAACATCATTCCGACGACCGCCCAGACGGCCTTCAGAACATCCGCCTCGGCAAAGCGCGCGATGACCGCACCGAGGAGCACACCGGCGACCACTGTGTTCGCCATCGTGCGCACGACATGCCCGTCGACCGCGCCTGCTGCACGGTGTGCGAGATAGGAGCGCAATGAGGTCGGGATGATAATGGCGAGGGATGTCCCGACGGACAGGTGCATCCGCACATCAGCCGACACGCCCAGCGCGCCAAAGACCTCGTAGAGCACCGGCACCAGAACGCCTCCGCCACCAATGCCAAAGAGCCCTGCAATGAACCCCATGAAGAGCCCGGCCAGCAACAGCACCACAGCCGCACCGACGTACCCGCCCATTGTGACCGCGCTCTCTGCGCCAACGGAGGACGCAGCAAGTCCCGCGTCAAGCAGAGAGAGAAATTCGCCAGTCATGCCCGCGCGAGCGTCATCGGCGCCGCCGGTGTCTCGTCGCGCGCCATCGCCTGCCGGACAGCCGTCATGGCATCAACGACAACCTCGAGACCTGCGCGATCGTTTGTCGCGCGCGTGCTGATGATCTGACGAAACCGCCGCGCACCCGGCATCCCCTGAAAGAGCCCCAGCACGTGTCGCGTCATCGCGTGCAGTCGCGTCCCCGCTGCAAGCTCAGCCTCCAGGTGGGGAAAAAATCGCTCAAGCGCCTCGAAGCGATCCACCGGCCCACCTGACTGATCAAAGAAAGCTTGGTCCACGCCGGCGAGAAGCCACGGCGCCTGATAGGCCGCCCGCCCCAGCATCACCCCATCAAGCGCAGAACCGCCAATGCCCGGCGCATCCAACAGTGCGCGCGCGTCTTCGAGCGAGCCGATGCCACCATTCAACACGATCTCGAGGCCTGTGCGACGCGCCTTGAGACGAAACACGCGATCGTAGTCGAGCGGAGGAATATTCCGGTTTTCTTTCGGCGAAAGCCCGTTGAGCCACGCCTTGCGCGCATGGACCGAGAAACGCGTACACCCGGCCTCGGCGACCAGCGCGATGAACCGGTCCAGATCCCGCTCGCTGTCCTGATTATCGATCCCGATCCGGCACTTGACCGTCACGGGCACATCTGTCGCCGCGCGCATGGCCGCAACACAGCGCGCAACGCGCTCCGGCTCCGCCATCAGCGCCGCACCAAACCGCCCGGACTGCACACGGTCCGACGGACACCCGCAGTTGAGGTTGATCTCGTCATAGCCGTAGTCAACGCCGATGCGCGTCGCCTCGGCCAACGCGGCGGGCTCCGACCCACCGAGTTGCAGCGCCACCGGGTGTTCAACTGCTGAAAAGCCGATCAGGCGATCCCGATCGCCATGCACAACCGCCGCCGACGTCACCATCTCGGTGAAAAGCAGCGCATGCTGCGTCAGCCCACGATAAAACGCCCGGCAATGCCGGTCCGTCCAATCCATCATGGGCGCAACAGCGAAGCGATATGGAGCGTGATGCAAGGTGGTGACCCGAACCGTCCAGGTGCGCGAGAGTTTACGACGACATAGCGTGGAATGTCGCGTGACGCGAACACTGTAGACCGGTTCAGGGACTTGTCGCAGACGTGGCGTGTCTCGACTATGCGAGACGTCCCGGAAGCTTCGCAACGAACTAGGCGCTACCCGTCACGCCCTCGAGCGCTTCAGCCATCTCACGTGCCACTGCGAGATCGGACAGCAACTTGGCGCGCGGGACCTCGGGCTCGGGTGTGCGGAGGATAAAGGAGGGATGGTAGCTGGCGATGACGCGCGTGCCGCCCGCGTGCTCCAGCGTCATCTCGCGCGCCCGACCGACCGGCATCGTTCGCCCTGTGAGCCCGCGCAAGGCACTGCCTCCAAGCCCGACGATCACCCGTGGACGGACCAGAGCGACCTCCTTGTCGAGCCACCACTTACAATGATCAATTTCATGTAACGACGGGTTCTGGTGGATGCGCCGTTTGCCGCGCGGCGTGTACTTGAAGTGCTTCACCGCATTCGTGAGGTAGGTCTCCTGCGGATCAATCCCGACCTCCCGCATCGCGGTTCGCAACACCTCACCAGCCGGACCGACAAACGGACGCCCCGCCAGATCCTCAGTGTCGCCCGGCTGTTCGCCGACGATCATCAAAGCCGCACGTGCAGGCCCCTCACCCGGCACAGCTTGCGTTGCCGGCCCATGCAACGGACACCGAGCGCATCCGCCAAGCGCACGCTTGAGATCACCGAGGCTTGTAATGTCCTTGGCCTGCGGCACGTCCGGCGCGGCCACAATCGCCCGATGTTTCATGATCGCCGGATTGGGAAGCGTTGGTGCCGCTGCGCGCATCTCCGATTCCCGCCGCCGCGCCGTGCGCACAAGCTCCGGGATCAGCGCGGCCTCGGGGAGGTTTTTCCAGTACTTTTTCGGCATCTCCGACTGCATGGCCTGAGTCTTCAAACGTGCCGGATTGAAAATGCTCGCGTAATAGGTCCGCCACGCATGCTCCAGCGCGTCCTCGACGTCGGCGGGCTTTGCGCACCCCGCGCTGAACGTCGCCTCGTCACCGTCCCAATGAACGCAGTCATCAGGCGTGAGGATCGACCAGTCCATCGCAGCAAAACGCTTGATAAAGAACGGGGTCTTGAACCGCACAATCCGATGCGTCGGCTCGAACCATGAGACGAACTGCTCTCGAACGGCGCCTGACGGATCGACCCGCTCGCCCACTTTGCGAAAGCGCACGAACGCCGTCATCTTGTGCGCGTCCCGCCGGATTTCCTTTGCAAGCCGCACCAACCGGTCAACCAGCGGGTCTGCTGTCTTCGAGAGCAGATGCGGCTCGCGCTGCAAACGTACGAGCGCAGCATAGAGGAGCGCAAACCGCTCGGCATCGCGGTGGCATACGACCTCACGCGCCAACTGAACGAACGCCTTCGGTACGCGCACGCGAGCGATTTTTTCTCCCGACGCCGGACTATCCGTCGCCTCCCGCGCGACGCCAGCAAACAGATCGCCTGCGCCCGACGTTTCACCACTGCGCCACAGCACGTCGCCCGGACCAAGACCAAGCGCCAACGCCTCCCGAGCCGTCGCCCGCCAGCCGTCAAAGTCAGCCGGGTGATCGAGACCAAAAATCCTCATGCCGCGAACATGTCGAGTTGCTGCGGCGGAGGCGTAAAACGCGCGCGCAGATTGGCACTGTCGGTCAAGGCGCCCGGCTGCCAGTCGGCGGTGCAGATAAAGGGCATC
>JBCAXC010000036.1:0-11406 GCA_038534255.1 Pseudomonadota bacterium | reverse complement strand
TGAGAGCTTGGGATGGCCCCGGTCGGAATTGCGAACTTGCGACCGGCGAGACGGACAGCGAGAAGCGCCGAGGCGAGAAACACGACAGCTTCGGCAATGAACACCGTGCCGTAAGCGGTAGCTGCTTCGTCAACAAACAGACGTGAGACATCGACCAGGACTGTGCCGAGCAGGCCGCCAAGGCCGAAGGCCATCGCCTGTGCGGCCCCCCACAGTCCCATCCGGGTGCCGGCGCGTCCACGCTTGCCCTCGCTCGATAGCGCCATCATCGAGCCTATGGCTGCGACGGCGAAGACACCGTTTGCGAAGCCGAGAGCGAAAACGTTTGCCTTCAACGGCCAGCCAATGCCGTACATGCCGCCGAGGGCCAGCCCCGCGAGCGCGAGCGCGGAACCGATGCAGCCGCCGACGACCCAGTTTTGCAACGCGAATGGATCCGTGTTGCGATGCCGTGCGCCTGCGAGCCCCCCGATCAGTCCGACGAGCGCCATGCCAATGAACACACCGCCATGCTGAACGCCTGAGAGTTGCGTGCTCTCGCCGGGTGTCATTGCGAAGACATGACCGGCGAATGGCTCAAGGATGAGATCCTGCGCGCTGTAGGCGAGCATGGAGAGAAATACGAAGATGGTGAAGCGGCGGGCCGTCGCGTCATTCCACGTCTCGATGAGTGCGTCGCGGAACGCGGGTTTTTCGGATGCCTGCTCGGTGGACGATGCAGCGGCGGTCTGGATCGCGGTGTTTTTCGTCTCGATCCCGAGAAGCGCGAGGACGGTCACTGCGAGTGCTGTGGCGCAGATGACCGCCGTGACCATCACCAACCGTGCCATCGAAAAGGGGTCCAGCATGGCGCCCGCGACGATGGCCGTGATGACGAAACCAGCGATCATCATCAGCCAGACGATGGTGGCTGCGGGGGCTCGGCGTTGAGGCGCGGTGTAGGCGGCGAGTAGTGCGAGAAGCGTCGTCCCGGCACAGCCGACGCCGATGCCGATGATGACGAATGCGATGACGAGGACCACGCCGGAGAGCCATGGCGACGCTGCCCAAAACGCGGTGGCCACTGCGGCGAGGCAGGCGCCGGTGGCAAGCATCGCCATTCCTGCGATGATCCATGGTGTGCGGCGGCCGCCGACATCCGAGCCAAACCCCCAGCGCGGCCGCAAGATCTGCACCGCATAGTGCAGGCCGACGAGAAGGCCCGGCACCGTCGCCGCGAGTGACAGTTCGACGACCATCACGCGGTTCAACGTCGATGTGGTGAGCACGACGATCGCGCCGAGCGCTGTCTGGACGAGGCCAAGCCGGATGATGGAAAGCCAAGACAGGCCGCCTTGGGTCGCTTGTTGCGTGGTCGGCATCATGATCCTCCCGTGATGACGCGGAGTGCAATTGCGCTGGCCAGCATGCCGAGGACATAAAGTGTCGTGCCGGTCGCGTTGTACCAGGGGGCGCGCTCAAAGGGCTTGGCCAGCATGTGACGCATGCAGGCAAGCTGCGCGGCGAGCAGCGCGGTCACGGCGGCAGCGGTCCAGCTCGCGCCCCACACGGACAGCAGGGCGATGACGATGACCTGCGGGATCGCCATGACGAGGCAGGCGAGGCGTGCTGCCTTGTCCGCTCCGAGCTGGGCCGGGAGCGAGCGGATGCCGATCTTGCGGTCACCGTCGATCGACTTGAAATCGTTCAGTGTCATGATGCCGTGCGCGCCGATGCTGTAGAGCAGCGCGATCACGATGATGCGTGGGTCCGGCACGGCGCCGATCATGGCGGCAGCGCCGGTGAACCACGGCAAGCCTTCGTAGCAGAGGCCAACCGCGGCGTTTCCGTACCAGCCGTTCTGTTTCAGGCGGAGCGGTGGGGCGCTGTACGCCCACGCGAGGATGAGGCCGAAGACGGTCGCTGCGAGGACGGCATTGCCAAGCATCGCGCCGACGATGAGCGACACGCCACTCCACAGCACCGCGATATAAAATCCCCAACTTCCAGGAATGCGTCCGGAGGGAACCGGGCGGTCCGGCTCGTTCAGCGCATCGACATGGCGGTCGTACCAGTCGTTCGCTGCCTGGCTTGTGGCGCAGACCAGCGGACCGGCCAGCGCCACGCCAAGGAGCGCAGATGTCCAGTTGGCTCCGAAGGCCACACCGGATGAAACGACGCCGCACATGTAGGCCCACATTGGGGGAAACCATGTGATCGGCTTGAACAGTTCGAGGACGGCTGACGGCGTGGGATACCGTGATGTCGCGCGGGCGATGCGTGCGCGTTCGCTTGCTTTCTCTGCCGCCAGGTCTCGCGCGAAGCGTGGCTGACTGTTGCTGAGATGCGCAGACTGAGGTGCGAGATCGACCATGTCTGTAGCGTAAAATTCACCTGCGCAAGTGTCAACTTTACTTTACACAAGTGATGCAAAGTTATGCGGGCAAATTTGGCGAGACGGGTGTGCGAGCGACGGAGCCGGCTCTGGGCAATCAGCCCGCGTCGAGATCGCCGATCTCATACTGGCGCATCTTTGCGTAGAGGCCCTGGCGGCTGAGACCGAGAACTTCGGCAGCGGAAGCCTTGTTGTCATCGGTCAGGTCGAGCGCCGCCTCGATGCATAGCCGCTCGATCATGTCCTTCGCCTCGCGCACGAGATCTTTCATCGGCACGCGACCGATCAGATCGGTCATGCTGTCCAGCGAGCGGGGCAGCGGCATGCGCGATGTGCTTGTCGTGACGGGGCGGCCGCCGACCGGTCGGACGGTGAACCCGAAGAGCCGGTTTTGCGCCTGTTCCAACAGAACGCACGATATGTCGACCGCTTCGCTTGAGCCGAGTGCGCCGTTGAGGACTGTCGCAAAATGGCGAACCGTGCCCTGCTCTTTCAGGTTGTTCAGCAACACGCTGAATTCGACCCCGGAGCGACCGATATAATTCTCCAGATGCTGGCCGCGCGCTTCTTCCTCGCGCCCCAGCTGTGCAAGTTCCAGGAAGGCCGGGTTGGCTGTGACGATCCGGCCTGACGTATCGGTTACGACGAAGCCATCCGGCAGTTGATCGAACAAGGAGAGTAAATGCGCGCGGGATTGCGGGGCTGCGCTGTCGACTGCGTTGCCGGGCACGAGCGCGAGCATGATCTGGGCGCCCTCGTCCGTCTCGAGGCGCGACGCGGTGATCTCGACTTCGGTTTTGCTCCGCGTCAGGCGCGAGGTGTGGCGGCGGGTTTCGCCGGATTCGGAAATCTCGCCCATCAGTTCCATGAGTGCGCGTGTTTCCTCACGCGGGAACCATGCCGAGAGACGTCGGCCCGCAAGGCGGCCGACCGGCTTTCCGAGCAGCTCGCTGAAAGCCGGGTTGGCGTCGATGACCTTGCCCGTCGTTGGCTCAACGATGATCACGGCTTCATTGGCGGTGCGGAACAGCAGGCGATAGCGGGTCTCCAGTTGGCGCATGCGCGCGTAGTCGCGTGCGATGGCCTGCTGCGCTTCGATGACCTGCTGCTGCATGGCCGCGAGATCGCGCAGATCGCGACCGATGGCTACGATGTTGCCCTTGCTGCCGAAACGCAGCGTCACGTACTGGATCGGCACCTCGGTGCCGTTCGGGGTGACGTGGTTGACGTGGCGCGCGCGGCTGGTCTCTCTCTCGCCGGCTGTCTTGAGCAGCGCTTCGATCTTGGCATGGCTTTCCGGAGCGACCGTTTCGCGCCATCGACGCCCGACCCATTCGCTCACACCCTCATGCGCGAAAGACGCATCCGAAAAGGCGATGTCCTTGATCTTTCCGTTCCCGTCGACGACGAGGGCGATGTCGGCCGCTGCCATGATTGCGGCGAGCGCGGATTTGGCATCAATGTCACCCAGCAAACGCTTTGGAGACTTGAAGGTCTGGATGCTCGGATCCGGAACAGGTCGCGAGGTGCCGCCTTCCGGCATGCGTGTGCCATGCATCATGAGCGGTCCCGCCTCAGTCTGAGCGCTGTGTCGACGGCCGAACGCGCATTGATGGCCCATCCGTCCGCACCAACGCGAATGGCGGCGCGTGGATCGTCCAGGAACGTTTTGCCGCCCACCATGATCGCGCAGGATTTTGTTGCGGAGCTGGCCTTCAGCTCCGCAACTGTCTCTTGAAGTTGCGGAAGAAAACGATCGCTGCTCAGCGACAGCGCGACCACGTCGGACCGGTTTGTCGTGATGTGCTTGCGCAGCGACTTGGGCGTCACGGTCTCAGCGATAAATGCGGTGTCCCAGCCTTCGGCATCGAACAGCCAAGCGAGAAGGCGGCCTGGAAACGTGTGCTGCTCTCCGGGGGCGGCTGCGATCAAGATGGAAGGAACCCGCTCGCCGCGATGGCGCGCTGCGTTGAGGCCGAGGCGAAGGGGATGTTCCTCGTTGCGCGGTTCGATCGTGTTCACAAGCGCTTCGAGGCGACCCATCGCCAGCGTCACGTCCATGAACGACAATGTATCTTCGCACCATTGTTCGCCAAGCGTGCGTGCGGCGCCTGCGATCCCTTCAAGCACGATGACGCTCGTGGCAACGCCGCTCCGGTCCCACGAGGCGATGATTTTTTCGGGTTTGGTCTCCGCGCCCTCAAGCAACGCGGCTGCGAGCGCTGCGTGGTCTGCAGTCGTCAGCGTGCCGTGGCGGTGGGTGCGTTTGCGCGGGCTCTGACCCGTCCGGTTCACCAGCGCCGGGACAATTTCTTCCGCAATCAGTGCATAGAGCGTCGGCGCGCACGGGGGCGCAGACTCAGCGCCGGACATGGCGCCGAGCGGTCCCTCCATCGAGCTCTGACTGCGGGTTGCGTTTCTCATCTCTGACTAGGCCTTCAACCCTTGTCTCTGCTCCGCCGGCAATCCGCGGCGTTCACTCTTCAGTCTTTGCGCACGTGAGCTGAACGTCTGCATGTCGCGGCTGGCATTCCCTGAGGTTGATACGGCTTTCTAAACCGCACCGACATGGTGTTGAACTGCAAGCGCACACCCAACTTCTGGATGATGCACCATAGTGCTTCCTTGTAGGCCTGTCGCCCTTCGCTCGCAAGTATCAACATTCTTGAGTGTCAAGTTTGATTGACAGTTACCCGTGCCACGGCCTAGCCTTGAGCTGACGATCCAGTGCGTGATCGACAGATGGAGGGAAAAGGGAATGGTGCGGGTCGCAACACCAGCCAGAGTTACTGTGCAGGGCGGCGGCCTTTACACTCCTGAGCAAAAGGCACGGCGCGATGCGACGCGCTGGACTTTGGTTCAGGGACTTCTGGCACCTCTGCAGTTCCTCGTTTTTCTTGTTTCGCTCGCACTGGTGATCCGATTCTTGATGAACGGAACCGGCTATGAAGCGGCCACGATGTCCGTCGTGGTCAAGACGCTGGTGCTCTATCTCATCATGGTGACCGGTGCGATCTGGGAGAAGGTCGTGTTCGGGCGATATCTGTTTGCCCCCGCTTTCTTCTGGGAAGATGTGTTCAGCATGCTCGTGCTGGCGCTGCACACCGCGTACCTCGTTGCGGTGTTTACCGGTGCGCTTGGTGCGGGTGGCCAGATGTGGCTCGCGCTTGCGGCTTACGCGACCTACGTGGTGAACGCGGCGCAGTTTGTCTGGAAGCTGCGACTGGCGCGCCTGCAGGCTGCGGACATGCATCAGCGTGACGATGTTTATTCACCACTTTCCGGTGCACCGCTCTCGCAGGAGGGTGCAGCATGACGGCGCTTATTCCACGCGATGCTGCGCAAGTTTCCTCTGATGCTGGCGCTGTGGCGGCAGCGCCCGTCGCCGGATGCGCGCGGCCCGTCTTGCGCGAGCGCGGCCAGCGCGAAGTCTTTTGCGGACTGACGGGAATTGTCTGGCTGCATCGCAAGATCCAGGATGCGTTCTTTCTCGTCGTTGGTTCGCGGACATGCGCGCACCTCATCCAGTCAGCAGCAGGCGTTATGATATTTGCCGAGCCGCGGTTCGGTACGGCAATCATCGAAGAGCGGGATCTCGCCGGTCTTGCAGACGCCAACGAAGAGCTTGATCGGGTCGTCGATCAACTCCTCGCGCGGCGCCCGGACATCAAGCTGCTGTTCCTCGTCGGGTCATGCCCATCAGAGGTCATCAAGCTTGATCTGTCGCGCGCAGCGCTTCGCCTTTCACAACGGCACGCCGGAGATGTCCGGGTGCTCAACTATTCCGGCAGCGGTATCGAAACGACGTTCACGGACGGGGAGGATGCTTGTCTGGCGTCGCTTGTACCGGAACTGCCGCCGGAACCTGAGGACGCGGAACCTTCACTGCTCGTCGTCGGCGCTCTCGCCGATGTCGTCGAGGATCAGTTCCGTCGTCTTCTGTCAGATATGGGTGTCACGTCCGTTCGATTTCTTCCTCCCTGTCGATCAACGGACATGCCGCTCATCGGGCGCCACACACAGTTCCTTTTGGCTCAGCCGTTCCTCAGTGACACGGTGCGCCAACTTGAGGGGCGTGGCGCCCGGCATATTCCAGCGCCTTTCCCGCTCGGGGAGGAAGGCACGACAGCGTGGCTGCGAGCCGCGGCGGACGCGTTTGGCGTCGATCAGGCCCGATTTGACGCGGTGGTGGAAGCGCCGCGAGCGCGAGCGCGCAAGGCCCTCGGTCACTACCGCGAGATGCTCGACGGCAAGTCGATCTTTTTCTTCCCCGATTCCCAACTCGAAGTGCCGCTCGCCCGCTTCCTGGCGCGGGAACTCGGGATGGCGCCGCTCGAAATCGGCACGCCTTATCTCAATCAGACGATTGTCGGTGAAGAACTCGCGCTGATCGATGAGTCCATCCAGATCAGCGAAGGCCAGGACGTCGAGAAACAGCTCGATCGCTGTCGGGCCGGTGACCCTGATCTTGTTGTCTGCGGACTCGGGCTGGCCAATCCGCTCGAGGCGGAAGGCCTGACTACGAAATGGGCAATCGAACTCGTTTTCTCTCCCATCCACGGATACGAGCAGGCGGGTGATCTCGCCGAGCTTTTTGCGCGCCCGCTTGAGCGCAAGACCCGGTTGAGGATCTAGCGCCATGAAGCTGACCGTGTGGACATATGAAGGCCCGCCGCATGTCGGTGCGATGCGCGTGGCAACGGGAATGAAAGGGCTGCACTACGTGCTGCACGCGCCGCAGGGGGACACCTATGCGGATCTGCTGTTCACGATGATCGAGCGACGCGATGCCCGCCCGCCGGTGACTTACACAACGTTTCAGGCGCGCGATCTCGGCACGGACACTGCAGAACTTTTCAAGTCGGCCTGTCAGGATGCGTATGATCGCTACAAGCCCGAGGCGCTGATCGTCGGTGCGTCATGTACGGCGGAGCTTATTCAGGATGACCCGGGCGGTCTGGCCCGTGCGCTCGATCTGCCGGTGCCGGTGATCCCGCTGGAGTTGCCATCCTACCAGAAAAAAGAAAACTGGGGCACGGCGGAGACATTTTATCAGATTGTCCGTCATCTGGCGGACACGAACGTCAAGCCCGGTGATGCGCGCGACGCGGCGACGAAGCGGCCCTGCTGCAATATTCTCGGGCCGACGGCGCTTGGCTTCCGTCATCGTGATGATGTGGCCGAAATCACGCGCCTGCTTGGTACGATGGGAGTGGATGTCGCGCTCGTTGCGCCACTTGAAGCACGGCCAAGCGATGTCGTGCGGATTGGCGCCGCGGACTTTAATGTCGTGCTGTATCCGGAAACTGGCGATACCGCCGCACGCTGGCTGGAAAAAACGTTCGACCAGCCAAGTGTGCGCACGGTGCCGATGGGTGTCGCGGCGACGCGGGAGTTCATCTGTGAGGTGGCGCGGGTTGCCGGGGTCGATCCATCCGTTGCCCTTGGTGATCCAAAATTGCGCACACCGTGGTGGTCCAACTCTGTCGATTCTACCTACCTGACCGGCAAGCGCGTCTTCGTCTTTGGCGATGCAAGCCATGCTGTCGCGACCGCGCGGGTCGCGCAGGAAGAGCTGGGTTTCGAGGTCGTCGGGCTTGGGTGCTACAACCGCGAGTTCGCCCGCGATGTCCGGGCGATGGCCAAGACCCTCGGGCTCGAGGCGCTGATCACTGACGACTATCTCGAAGTTGAAGCTGCGATTGCCGAATTGCAGCCGGAACTGGTGCTCGGGACGCAGATGGAGCGCCATATCGCCAAGCGGTTCGGGATGCCGTGTGCGGTTATTTCCGCGCCTGTGCATGTGCAGGATTTCCCGGCGCGTTTCTCTCCCGTCATGGGCTTCGAAGGGGCGAACGTCCTTTTCGACACGTTGGTCCATCCGCTGGTCATGGGGCTTGAGGAGCATCTGCTCGGGATGTTCCGCGACGACTTCGAGTTCAGCGATTCTGCCGGACCGTCGCATCTGGCGAGCGAGGGTGGCCGGTCCGTTCCGGCCCAGTCTCGAACACCATCCGCTGGTGAAGCGGTGGCGGCCGATCCGCTGACAAAGATTTCCGACGACATGCCGCACGAGGCCGCCGACGCGCGGCCGCTCGTGTGGGCCAATGATGCCGAACTGGAGCTGAAAAAAATCCCTTTCTTCGTGCGCGGCAAAGCCCGTCGCAACACGGAGAAATATGCCAACGAGTTGGGTTTGGCCGAGATCTCACTGGACACGTTGTATGATGCCAAAGCGCACTACGCACGCTGAACAGAACGGGACGCAGGCAGCGCCAGTGCGCGTTGTCCTGATTACGCTGGATCATCATCTGGCGCGTGCCGTTGCGGCTGCGGAAGTGGACTTGCAGCGTGATTTGCCGGGCGCAACGATTACGCTCCATGCGGCGTCGGACTGGGCTGGCAAGCCGGAGCGGCTGGCGGCCTGCAAGGACGATATCGCGCGTGGTGACATCATCATCGCGACGATGCTCTTCATGGAAGATCACATCAACGCGGTACTGCCCGATCTGCAGGCGCGGCGGGATCGCTGTGATGCGATGCTCGGGTGCATGTCGGCGGGCGAGGTCATCCGGCTGACGCGGCTTGGCAAGTTCGACATGGGTGCGCGTGAAAGCGGGATGATCGCGCTGCTCAAGAAGTTGCGTGGCTCGTCATCGGCGAAGAAGAGTTCCGGCGCGCATCAGATCGCGATGCTCAAACGAATCCCGCGGATTCTCCGATTCATTCCCGGCAAGGCGCAGGATGTTCGTTCCTACTTTATCGCCATGCAGTACTGGCTGGCGGCGTCAGATGACAACATCGCGGCGCTCGCACGGTTCCTGATCTCGAAGTACGCGGATGGTCCGCGCGCCGCGTTGGCCGAAGATGTGGCCGTCAACGAGCCGATCGATTATCCCGAGGTCGGGATTTACCATCCCGACCTGCCGGAGCGGATCACGCGGGACGCGCGGGCGCTGCCACGACGGTCAGATGCGGTTGGGCGCGTCGGGCTCGTCCTGATGCGCTCGTATGTGCTGTCGCGTGACACCGGCCACTATGATGGTGCGATCCGGGCGCTCGAAGCCGCCGGTCTTGAGGTGGTGCCGGTTTTTGCGACCGGGCTGGATGCGCGCCCGGCGCTTGAGGAGTTTTTTCTGGGTCGTCAGCGCACATCGATCGATGCGCTGGTCTCGCTGACCGGATTCTCGCTTGTTGGTGGGCCGGCCTACAACAACGCGGCGGCTGCGGAAGATATTCTGGCGCAACTCGACGTGCCGTATGTGGCGGCGCAGTCGCTGGAGCTTCAGTCGCTTGAGGCGTGGGAGCGGTCGCGTCAGGGTCTTATGCCGGTTGAAGCGACGATGATGCTCGCCATCCCTGAGCTAGATGGCGCGACGTCTCCTATCGTGTTTGGCGGTCGACGGGATGCGCCATCTGATACGCGCGCTGCCAATGGGACGGCGATCGCGGGTGGATCCGGCGCGCCAGTCTCGGCGATGCAGGTGCATGATGAGCGGGCGACCATGTTGGCGCGGCGCGTGCGCCGTCTGGTCGAGATGCGCAATACATCAGTTGAAGAGCGCCGGGTTGCGATCACGCTGTTTAATTTTCCTCCGAATGCGGGCGCGACGGGTACGGCGGCGTTCCTTGGTGTCTTCGAGTCTCTGCACAACACGCTGAAAGCTCTTGCGGCAGAGGGCTACGACGTCACGGTGCCTGAGAGTGTCGATGCGCTGCGCGATGCCATTCTCGACGGGAACGCGGCCAGGCATGGGACTGACGCGAATGTCGTGCATGCCATCCCGGTGGACGATCATGTCCGCCGTGAGCCGCATCTCGGCGAGATCGAAGCGCAATGGGGCGCGGCGCCAGGGCGGCATCTGACGGATGGACGCTCTCTCTTCGTGCTCGGCCAGACGTTCGGCAAGGTGCTCGTAACGGTTCAGCCTGGGTTCGGCTACGAGGGTGATCCGATGCGGTTGCTCTTCGAGGAAGGGTTTGCCCCGACGCATGCCTTCTCGGCTTTCTACCGCTATCTGCGTGAGGATTTTGCTGCGCATGCCGTGCTGCACTTCGGTACGCACGGCGCGCTGGAGTTCATGCCGGGCAAGCAGACCGGTCTGTCGGCGGCGTGCTGGCCGGACCGTTTGATTGGCGATCTGCCGAACATTTATCTCTATGCCGGCAACAATCCGTCGGAAGGCACCATCGCGAAACGGCGCGGCGCGGCGACGTTGGTCAGCTATATGACACCGCCGCTCGCGACTGCCGGGCTCTACAAGGGCCTCAGCGAGTTGAAGCATTCGCTCGAGCGCTGGCGGGGGCTGGCCCCAGATGATGCGGGCGAGCGGACACGGCTGAGCGATCTGATTGTCGAGCAGGCGCGGACGGTCGATCTCGTCCCCGGCGGCGATGATGAGCCGGCACGCAGCGACGACGAACTGGCAGCGTGGATCGCCTCGCTTTCCGCGCAAATCCTCGAGCTGGAATACAGCCTCATCCCGCATGGCCTCCATGTCGTCGGGCGGGCTGTCGATGACGCTGCGCGCACGAGCACGCTGCAAGCGGTGAATGCGGCCCAGCCGGAAGCGCTCGATGATGACATGGTGCTTGCTGTCGCTGCGGGCGAAGGTGCCGACACGATTGCCCGTGGCTTCAAGGCGTTCTCGCGCAGTGAGACGCGGCAGGCGGTCGAAACGCTCGTCGCGTTGAACGACAACCTTCAGGTGGACGCCGAATTGCCAGCGCTGATGCGCGCGCTGGAGGGGCGATTTATTCGCCCGGTGGCAGGCGGTGATCTGGTTCGCTCGCCGCACATACTGCCAAGCGGGCGTAACATTCACGGTTTTGATCCCTTCAAGCTGCCAAGCGCATTTGCTGTGCGGGAGGGCGCGGACCATGCGCAGCGGCTGCTTGCTCGCCACATGGCGGAAGGGCATCGGCTGCCGGAGTGCATCGCGCTCGTTCTCTGGGGGACGGATAACCTGAAGAGTGAGGGTGGGCCAATCTCTCAGATGCTGGCCCTGCTCGGCGCGCAGCCTCGATTTGAC
>JBCAXC010000035.1:0-11595 GCA_038534255.1 Pseudomonadota bacterium | reverse complement strand
AGTGATACCCACCCAGACTGCCATCCTTGCGCATCGCCCGGTGACACGGCACGACGAAGGAAATCGGATTGCGACCCACCGCGCTTCCAACAGCACGCGACGCACCGTGCCGTCCGACGTGATCGGCAATGTCAGAGTATGTCACAGCACGGCCCGCCGGAATCTTCAGCAGCGCCCGCCAGACATCAATCTCGAAATCTGAACCAATCAGGACCAGCTTGATCGGCTGCGACGTATCCCAACCCTCGACATTGAAGATGTGCTGCACCACGGCCCGCGTGCGCGCTTCATCCGGGACATAAGCTGCCGCAGGCCATCGCCGCGTCATGTCAGCAAACGCAGCATCCTGATCCGCGGACCCATCGCAGAACGCGAGCCCGCAGAGCCCACGCTCGGTCGTCATCGCGAGCACCCGACCAAACGGCGACGGATGAAATCCGTAACCGATCGTCAGCCCCGCACCCCGACGCTTGTAATCCCCGGGCGTCATCGCTTCGTGATCGACAAACAGATCATGCAAGCGCCCGGACCCGGACAGCCCGACCTCGTGTGCGGTCTCAAGCAGACTGGCCGACCCGCGCAACATCTCACGCGCATGGTCAATCGTGATGACCTGCACGAACTCCTTTGGGCTGAGACCAGCCCAACGCTTGAAGAGTTTCTGACAGTGCCCCGCACTTAACCCCATGACCTGCGCGAGCTGCCCGAGATCAGGATGGTCCCGCCAGTTCTCGTAGAGAAACGAGACCCCCCGTCGAACGCGGTCGTAATCCGCGACGAGACCGTCCCCGGCCGGATGCGAGACAGGCTCAACAATCGGGTCCATCGCTGTAGCCATCATTGCGCCCCTCCTCCGTCCCTCTCATGCAGCGAGACTACGCGACGGCGCGCCTGGCTTGCGACCCGAAACCTGTCGCACGAGATCCAAAGGTGGAGATATTCAGGCCGGTGCAGGGCGGCTCTTGCGAAATGCAGCAAGTGCATCGGACAGGGCGTCGGCGAACGATCTCTTCTCGTCATCGGTAAGATGTCGGCCGAGCGGATACTCTTTGCCATAGATCCGCAGCACCAACCGCGTCCGCTCCTGGCTCAGCTCTTCGAGCCCCACCCGCACCCAGTACGCCGGGAGACGCGCCGTGCGCACGCGTCCACTCGCCAGCGTTTCACTGACCACCAGCTCCGTCCCCGTCAGCGTCACGCGCTCGTGTTGCCGCGCTGCGCGATAGTTGAGCTTGAACGCGCCATAGATCAGCAACACGTCGAGACCAAAGAAGCCGAACACCGGCCACGCACCCAGCACCGTGAAATAAAGCCCCGCGGCAAACGAGACCAAACTGATGAGCCCCATCAGAATGATGAACCCACGCGGCCCGAGAGAACGGTTGGCCGTCAGCACCGCATCGAATTCGGGTCGCGGCTCTGGAGTGTGCGGCGTATGGAGTACGGTCTCAGACATGGCGTGAGCCTACGCCCCCTTCATGCAAACAGCGAGGAACCGATGGTCGCAACACCACGCACGCCAAACCGCAAACCCGCACCTCGCCGCAAGACCAAACGGCATGCCGCTACAAAGCTGAAGCGCGACGACATCGTGGCCATGTTCGAGACACTGGAAGCGGCCTCACCGGCCCCACAGACCGAGCTTGAGTTTTCCAACCCCTATACCCTGCTCGTCGCCGTTGCACTCTCCGCCCAGGCGACCGACGTCAGCGTGAACAACGCGACTCGCACGCTCTTCGCCAAAGCCGACAACCCGCAGAGCATGATCGACCTCGGCGAAGAGGCCGTCCGTGAGCACATCAAGACCATCGGGCTGTTCCGCAACAAGGCGAAAAACGTGATCGCCCTCTCGGCGCGGCTGATCGAGCACCACGGAGGAGAAGTCCCGCGCGATCGCGACGCGCTGGAACAACTCCCCGGCGTTGGTCGCAAGACGGCAAACGTCGTGATGAACGTCGCCTTCGGAGAACCACATATCGCGGTGGATACACATATCTTCCGCGTCTCGAACCGCACGGGCCTCGCGCCGGGAAAAGATCCGCTCGCCGTGGAGCTGAACCTCGAGCGCCTCGTCCCTGATCGCTTCAAGGTCAATTGCCATCACTGGCTAATTCTCCACGGCCGCTATATATGCCTCGCGCGCAAGCCGCGCTGTCCGGACTGCACGATCGCCACGTGGTGCCGCTTCAAGGACAAGACCCCGCCCAACGCCTGACCTCCAAAAGCGATGGCGCGCGCCGCATGCGTGCGTGCCCTGAAACGGAAGCAACAACCCATGATCGAAAAATCCCTCGACGTGCTCGCTATCGGGAACGCGATTGTCGACGTCCTCGCTCCCGCAGAAGAGGCCACATTGAGCGCACTCGACCTCCCCAAGGGCGGCATGCAGCTCATCGAGGAAGCGGACATTGCGCGCATCTACGCGGCCATGGGACCCGCGCAACAACGCTCGGGCGGCTCCGCAGCGAACACAGTCGCAGGGATCGCCAGCCTTGGAGGCCGCGCAGGGTTCATCGGTCGCGTGGCGGATGACGAGTTCGGCGAGATTTTCGTCCATGACATCCGCGCCATCGGCGTCGCATTCAACTCCACTCCAGTCACGGACGCAGAACCCACCGCACGCTGCCTCATCTTCGTCACCCCCGACGGCCAGCGCACAATGAACACCTACCTTGGCTGCTCACCGTCTCTTGATCGGAGTGAAATCACCGCAGATCAGATCGCGCGCGCGGAGATCCTTTATCTCGAAGGCTATCTTTACGACCGGCCGGAAGCACAGGCCGCATTCGACAGTGCCTGTGCCATCGCCGCGGACACCGGGACACGCGTCGCCCTCAGCCTCTCCGATACCTTCTGTGTCGAACGCCACAAGGAGGCGTTCACAACACTCATCGAGGAGCACGTCGACATCCTCTTTGCGAACGAACACGAGATCGCCGCCCTTTCAGATACCGATAACCTCACATCCGCCGCCGAACAGATCGCAGGAGAGAAACGCATCGTCGCCATGACGTGCGGAGCGAATGGATCATACGTCGTCGCCGGAGCTGGTCCGGACGCTGGGAGTGAAAAGCATCACATTTTATCCCATCCGGTCGAAGAAGTTGTCGACACAACAGGCGCAGGTGATCTATACGCAGCGGGGTTCCTGCACGGACTGGCGCAGGGACACAAAATCGAAACGTGCGGAAAGCTTGGAAGCATTGCAGCCGCGGAAGTGATCGGACACATGGGCGCCCGTCCGGAAATTTCACTCCGCGCATTGGTCGAGTCTCAAAAGCTCTGACGAACAGACATCCGGCGAACACGTTTGTCGATGTCGACTTGGCGCAAATCACCCCGACGCAAACACAGATCGCGAAGGGGATTTGCGCAGCCCTGCGTGAGACATTCACGCAACAGAAGCGATGGAAAATCGCATTTATCTCCCAAAACGGATCAAAAGCACCCGTTCTGGTGACTCTGAAAGGGATTTAAATCCCTTTTTTGGTGGAACAATCGGTCAAGACTCGCATATAGACAACGTGTGTCGAGCAAGTACCCCAGGAGGTCGGAATGTCTGTTAAACCGCGTCGAGGTCGACCCAAAGGATCCGGCATCGACGATAGTAAAATACTGGCGAGAATCGCGAAGCTGATCGCGAAGGACCCGGAGATGAAGCGTACAACCGCGATCAAGAAGGTTGGAATTACCAATGCTTCGATCATTCGTCGGTTGCGTGACAAGTTCAATGAGAATGCCAACGCACTGATCAAAGAAGCAGGTGGAAAACCGATGGCTAGAAAAATGAACGGTGTCGCGAGCTCTGCAAAGACCGCGACCAAGCGCACGACGGCTGCAAAGTCGACTGCGCGCAAGTCGACCGCCAAAAAGGCGGCTCCGGCCAAGAAGACGACGGCAGCCAAGA
Source organism: Pseudomonadota bacterium (assembly GCA_038534255.1). GTDB lineage: Bacteria > Pseudomonadota > Alphaproteobacteria > Rhizobiales > CALHAX01 > CALHAX01. Next base: position 7,688 of record JBCAXC010000035.1, on the reverse strand, counting down.
AGGCTCCGGCCAAGGCAACTGCAGCGAAGAAGACCGCTGCGAAAAAAGCTCCAGCCAAGACGGCGACGGCTGCGAAGAAGCCAGCGGCCAAAAAAGCTCCGGCGAAGAAGACGGCCGCTAAGCCAGCCGCTGCCAAGAAGGCTCCAGCGAAAAAAGCTCCAGCCAAGAAGGCAACAGCTGCGAAGAAGCCGGCTGCCAAGAAGACTGCTGCTAAGCCGGCCGCTGCCAAGAAGGCTCCGGCGAAAAAAGCTCCAGCAGCCAAGAAGCCCGCTGCCAAAGCCGCCGCAAAAAAGGCACCCGCCAAGAAGGCTCCGGCCAAAAAGGCTGTCGCCAAGAAAGCGCCTGCCAAGAAGACCACTGCCAAGCGTTCAACAACCGCTGCCAAGAAGGCATCGGCCAAATCGAAGGGCAAGCGCTAGTCTGAGGCGTGATCGTCACTCCCCCGACAAAGCAACATCACAACCGACAAGCGGAGCGCACAGCGCAGAGGTCTCTCGACAACTCCATGAGGCCGCAAAAGCGCTCCGTAACATGGGACTGGTGGGGACAGCCGCAGAGGCAAGCTCCCCGGCGCGTATGATGATCACGGCGACCCGCGAGGTCGTCGAGCATCAGATCGCGTTCTACGAGATCATGATGAAGCAGGCGCCGATGGCAGCGTTCCTGCGCCAACAGGCAATGATGATCGATATGGCCCTGTCCGTGTTCCGCGAACAACGCCGCCTCCGGCGCCAACGCTGAATATTTCCTGTCCGCCCCGGGCGCCAAGCCCGAAGCACGACAGAAAGATACCGCTCTACGCGAGACAGGCCGTTCGACATCGTCGGGCGGCCTTCTTCGTGTCTGGCTCACAAGAGCCTGCTTACAGCTTGCGCAGGGCAACGGCCTCGACACTGTGATCGCGCGCCTTACGCACGATCAAATCAGCCCGCTGGCGTGTCGGCAGAATATTCTCCGTCAGGTTCACCAGGTTGATCGTTTCCCAGATGTTTTCCGCCGTCGCCCGCGCCTTTTGCGGATCGAGCTGCGCATAACGGTGAAAGTACGCCGCCGGATCACGAAAGGCAGTTGATCGCAGCTTCATGAACCGCTCGACATACCATCGCCCGGCCGTTGCCGAAGACGCATCGAGGTAGATTGAGAAATCGAAGAAGTCGGACACAAAAGGGATCGCCTCTCCATCCCGCGGCAACCGCGCCGGCTGCAGCACATTAAGCCCCTCCACGATCAGGATGTCCGGCCGGTCCACCGTAATATGCGCGTCGTGCTGCACGTCATAGTGAAAGTGCGAGTAAACCGGCGCCTGCACGTTCGGCCGCCCGGCTTTCACATCTGCGAGAAAATTGCGCAGACGTCGGCTGTCATAGCTCTCGGGAAACCCTTTGCGGCTCATCAGCCCGCGCTCTTCCAGCGTCGCATTGTCGAACAGGAACCCGTCGGTCGTCACCAGTTCGACACGCGGATGGTCTGGCCACGCGCGCAACAGTGACTGCAGAACGCGCGCCATGGTGCTCTTGCCAACGGCGACACTCCCGGCCACCCCGAGGATAAACGGAACTCGCGCGGTCCGCGTGCCGAGAAACTGGGACGTGACGTTGTAGAGATTCTGCGTGCCCGTGACGTAGAGGTTTACCAGCCGTGACATCGGGAGATAAATCGCCTCGACCTCGGGAATCGAAAGATCTTCGAGGATCCCTGAGAGATCGGACAGATCCTGCTCGGAAAGCACCATCGGCGTGTCGGCACGCAGTGCCGCCCACTCTTCGCGCGAAAACACGCGATAGGGCGAGACGCCCGGCTCGTCCGGCCGGGTCGGCAACGACCACAGTGGGCTCACGACGCGGGACCCGATGTGGTCTGCCCCCGCGCCGCTTTCTCGGCATGACCAGAGACACCAGCGCGACGATCAAGCTCGGCCATCACGTCATTGAGCGCGATATCGCGGGACGCGAGCAACACAAGCAGATGATACAGCGTGTCCGCCGCCTCGCTCGTCAGATGCGCATCATCTTCGCCAAGCGCTGCAATGACGGTTTCGACAGCCTCTTCGCCGAACTTTTTCGCACACCGCGCCGGTCCACCATCCAGCAGACTGCGCGTGTACGACGTCCCGGCATCATCGTTGCGACGCGACGCAATCGTCGCAGCCAGACGTTCCAGAGCGGTGCTCACAATCGAGGCTCCACGACATCCAGCCGGACATCCACACCCGCGTTCGCCATATGCTGCTTGGCCTCCGCCACCGTGTGTTCACCAAAGTGGAAAATCGATGCGGCCAGCACTGCACTCGCATGCCCCTCCCGCACGCCGTCCACCAGGTGATCGAGCGTCCCGACCCCTCCACTGGCGACAACCGGAACCCGCACCGCATCAGCGATCGCGCGGGTCAGCGGAAGATTAAAGCCCTCCCGCGTGCCATCCCGGTCCATCGACGTGAGCAGGATCTCACCGGCACCCAGCGCAACGACCTGCCGCGCAAAGGCCACAGCCTCGATCCCCGTCGCTTCGCGCCCGCCGTGCGTGAAAATCTCCCACCGCAACGGCTCGCCGGGCCCGGACACCGTCTTGGCATCAATCGCAACGACGATGCACTGCGTCCCGAACTTCTCCGCGCACTCGTGCACCAGCTCGGGCCGTCGCACCGCCGCCGTGTTGATCGACACCTTATCTGCACCCGCCTGCAAAAGCCGACGGATATCCTCCGGCTCGCGCACACCGCCGCCAACCGTCAGCGGCATGAAGCAGCGCTCCGCCGTCCGCTGCACGATGTCGAGCAGCGTCCCGCGTTTCTCATGACTGGCCGTGATGTCGAGAAAACAGAGCTCATCCGCACCCGCAGCATCATAGACCGTTGCCGCTTCGACAGGGTCACCCGCATCGATGAGATCGACGAAACTGACCCCTTTGACGACGCGTCCGTCCTTCACGTCGAGACAGGGGATGACACGGACTTTGAGCGTCATACCAGACTCTCCCCCGTGGCTGCCGGCATCGACGCTTGCGCCGCCACGACAGCCGCAACATGCGCGATCGCCGTCTTCACCGCCACATCACCTTCGACCGCCGAAGCGTCGAGTCCGCTGACCGACATAACGGTGAGCGGACCAAGACCGGTGATCATGGCGACGACGTCATCAACCCCCGGACCGCCCGATATCTCAAACCCACTGGCCACCACCTCTTCCGGATTGTGAACATCCATATCGAGGTGCACGTAGCGATGCGCACACCCTTCAAACCGAGCTGCAGCCTCCGGTGGAGACTGAACGAGCGGAATTTGCTCCGCCTCGATCACGGACTGCTCCGCATCGTCGATATCCCGAGCACCAAAGAGCGCAACGCGTGAGAGTGAAAACGGCGTTGCCCCGGCACCCTCCCGCGCCAGCGCCTGCCACGAATGCCCGCAGGCGGCCGAAAGCGCCATCCCTTCAAACAGGCCGGAGAGAGACGTTTCAGGCGTGTTGAGATCCGGATGCGCATCACACCAGAGAACGCCCGTTGTCTCTCCGCCGAACCAGCTGGCACCGACACCCAGCGCCGCGAGTGCGCAGCTGCCGACAAGGACGACAGGAAAATCACCGGACGCATGCGCCTCGTTGATCGCGCGACCGATGTCGCGCGCCAGAGCAATGCCCTCGACCAGTTCCTCACCGGCATCTCCCTCGGCAAAGAACGTCACTTCCGACACCTTGTGCCCCGCCTTGTGCAGCTCTTCTGGCAACCCAGCTTCGCGTAGCGCCAGCGGCAGGTCGCACCAGTTCATTCCGAACGGACGGTTTGGCCAGTACGCGTAGATCAGGCAGACGTTCACGATGCCACCTGCGCTGCTGCTGTCTCGAGTTCATCAAGCGCGGCGCGCACGTCGATCCGCCCGTCATAGATGGCGCGCCCGGCGATCGCACCTTCGAGGCTGGCACATCGCGGCAAGGCCAGCGCTGAAATATCCTCCATCGAGGCGAGACCGCCCGAGGCAATGACCGGAATGCTTACAGCATCCGCCAGCGCCAGCGTCGCATCGAGATTGAGGCCGGCGAGCACACCATCGCGCGCAATGTCGGTGAAGATGATTGCCGCAACGCCCGCATCCTCAAATTGCCGCGCAAGATCATGCGCCGAGACATCGCTGACGTCAGCCCAGCCTTCGACCGCAACCATCCCGTCTCGCGCATCAATGCCGACGACGACCTGCCCCGGAAAAATCCGACACGCCTCCCGCACAAGCTCCGGATCCTTCAGGGCCGCCGTCCCGAGAATGACGCGGCGAATCCCCTTGTCGATCCACATCCGGATCGTCTCGAGATCGCGGATACCGCCGCCAAGCTGGACCGGCATCGAGACCGCGTCGAGGATCTGGTCAACTGCCGCACCATTGACTGGCGCGCCCGCAAAGGCCCCGTTGAGATCAACGACGTGGAGCCAGGCAAATCCCTGCGCCTCGAACGCGGCTGCCTGCGCCGCGGGACTAGTGTTGAACACGGTGGCCTCAGCCATCTCGCCGCGTTTCAGCCGGACACACTGGCCATCCTTCAGATCGATCGCGGGAAACAGGATCATGGGCGCCAACGGAGAAAATTTGTGATGAAGGCCAAGCCGAGTTGCTGGCTCTTTTCAGGATGAAACTGCGTGCCGACAATATTGTCCCGTGCGACCACCGCTGTGATCGGGCCACCATGGTCGGTCGTGGCAATGATATGCTCGGGCGAAGAAGCCTCCAGATGATACGAGTGCACGAAGTACGCGTGCCAGCCGTCGCTTCCAAGCGGGAGATCATCGAACAGCGGATGCGCACCGGTCCGCGCCAGCGTGTTCCAGCCCATGTGCGGAATCTTCAGGTCGGCCGCAGCCGGAACAATCTCCGTCACATTGCCGGCAATCCAGTCAAACCCCGGCGTCTCGCCGTGCTCCAGCCCGCGCGTCGCCAGCAGTTGCATCCCGACGCATATCCCGCAGAACGGGACGGCCCGCGTATTGACAGCATCATCGATGGCGCCAGTGAGACCGTCGACCGCCAGCAAACCGGCACGACAGTCAGCAAATGCCCCGACCCCCGGCAAAACGACGCGATCCGCTTTTGCCACCCGCTCCGGATCGCCCGTGACCGCAATGTCAAGCGACAGCCCGGCCTCACGCCCAGCGCGCTCGAATGCCTTCGCAGCGGAGTGCAGATTGCCCGACCCGTAGTCGATGATGACGATCGTCTCCATTGGCGCACCCGCTCAACTGGTCGAAACGAATGGCGGAGGCACGTTCGCTTCGCCGCGCCCTGGTGGCGCAGACACGACAGCCACCGTCGGCCCGACCGCGGAGAAAAAGCGCAGCTCTGCTGCTTCGAGGTCATCCGCTTGAACAACGGCGATCTCCGCAAAACCCTTGCGCTCTACGCTCCATCTTCGAAGCGCTGTGGCATGGAGGCCGACCGCGAACGCAAGCAGCGACTGCAAGAGCATCATACCAGCAGGCGCGACAAAACCGGACGCCGCAACCATTCCAATCATCAAAACAAAGCCGGCGTAGCCGCCAGCAACCCACCACATGCGATGCCAGAGGAACCAGAGCACACCGAAGACCAGCGCGAAGGGAGAAAAACCATCCCGCACGAATTCGACGTCGCTCAACGGATCAACGATCACCCCGTCACGCGCATGAACCGAAAACGTCGCCATGACTTAGAGCGAGCCCTTGGTCGACGGCACGCGCCCGGCCTGCCGCGGATCGATCGTCATCGCCGTGCGCAACGCACGCGCCAGACCCTTGAAACAGGTCTCCGCGATGTGATGATTGTTGGCGCCATAGAGGTTCGTAACATGCAGCGTGATTCCGGCATTCTGCGCAAACGCCTGAAACCACTCACGAAACAGCTCGGTATCGAAGTCACCGACTTTGCCCTGCGAGAACGTGACATCCCAAACAAGGAACGGTCGCCCTGACACGTCAACCGCGACACGCGTCAGCGTCTCATCCATCGCCAGGTGTTCGCTCGCGTACCGCGTGATCCCGGCTTTGTCCCCAAGCGCGTCGCGCAGCGCCTGCCCCAGCACGATGCCGCAATCCTCGGTCGTGTGGTGCTGATCGATGTGCAGATCGCCGTTGCAGCTCAACGTGATGTCCATCAGGCCGTGGCGAGCAAGCTGCTCCAGCATGTGATCGAGGAACCCGACGCCCGTCTGGATATCGGACGCCCCGGTGCCGTCGATCGCCAGCTTCGCCGTGATCTTCGTCTCACGTGTTTCTCGCACCCGCGAGGCCGTGCGTACGGCATCGCGTGCGGTTGGGCTCTGTGTGCTCATGGATAAAGCCGTCTCCGGATCGTTCGCGGCATGCTCTATCAGGTGAACTCTGCCGACGCCACATGTGAGACAGGCGACGGGACGATTGGGTGGCGCGGCTGAGCGGGGCGCATGCCCCCGGGTTCGACCTGGCTTGACGAACCCGCACGCAACTCTGATATCGCGCTCACCCGCCAACCAAACGGAAACCGCATGACCGACCACACTGCGAACGGCCCACCAACGTGGCATGCCACGACCATCCTCTCTGTTCGCAAAGGCGGCACCGTTGTGGTTGCAGGCGACGGGCAGGTCTCGCTGGGCCAGACCGTGATCAAGGGCAACGCGCGCAAAGTGCGCCCACTCGCAAACGGAAAGGTCATCTCGGGCTTTGCTGGCGCGACGGCCGACGCTTTCACGCTGTTTGAAAGGCTGGAAGCGAAACTTGAGCAGTATCCGTCGCAACTCACCCGCGCCTGCGTCGAGATGGCAAAGGACTGGCGCACCGATCGGTATCTCCGCCGCCTCGAAGCCATGATGATCGTTGCAGACGACACGACGACCCTGACGCTGACCGGTACTGGCGATGTCCTCGAACCGCAAGACCACCTGATGGCTATCGGCTCTGGCGGCAATTACGCCCTCGCCGCCGCCCGCGCGCTTCTCGATACCGATCTCGATGCCGAGGCCATCGCTCGCAAGGCCATGCTGATCGCCGCTGATATCTGCGTCTACACCAACGCCAACCTGGTCGTTGAAACCCTCGAGAGCGCAACCAGGATGCAGGCGGAACCACAATGACCAGTTTTTCACCCCGCGAGATCGTCTCGGAACTCGATCGCCACATTGTCGGGCAGCGCGATGCCAAACGCGCCGTCGCCATCGCCCTGCGCAACCGCTGGCGCCGGCAACAACTGGAAGATGATCTCCGCGACGAGGTCCTGCCGAAGAACATTCTGATGATCGGCCCGACCGGTGTGGGCAAAACCGAGATCTCGCGACGACTGGCGAAACTCGCCAACGCCCCGTTCATCAAGATCGAGGCAACCAAGTTCACCGAGGTCGGCTATGTCGGCCGCGATGTCGAACAGATCGTCCGCGATCTCGTCGAAGCCGGCATCGCAATCGTCCGCGCCAGCAAACGCGCAGAAGTCGAGGCGCGCGCACATGTCATGGCCGAGGAACGCGTGCTCGACGCCCTCGTCGGCGAAGGTGCAAAGGACGCGACCCGGGCATCATTCCGCAAGCGTCTGCGCGAAGGCGAGCTCGACGACAAGGAAGTGACGCTCCAGATCTCCGACACCGGCAGCCCCTTTCAGGGCATGGATATCCCCGCCTTGCCGAGCATGTCGTAGAGATTGAGCATCCCGACCGAACCGCCGGGCATGCCGGGGATATCCATGCCCTGAAAGGGGCTGCCGG
>JBCAXC010000034.1:0-11635 GCA_038534255.1 Pseudomonadota bacterium | reverse complement strand
GCCGTGCCAGAAACCTCTGCAGCACGGCAATTCCGTGGCGATCGCCTGGTTCTGGTCTAGCTACGGCAGCGGCGAATAGCGTCCGAGACCGCCCGTATCTGGCGCGTGGCGCAACACCCGTTTCATGCTGGGTGCCGGTTTCGTTTGCTGCGGCTCATATCCCAACATAGAGTGCACTTAAGAGTTGATTCCGGCATTCCGCCTGAGGTGTGCGCGTGGCTGTGGCCTGACGCACCGATGATCCAGGCGCTGGGGGTTCGATTGGACGGGTCGCGCGATGACAGCGAACCTGCCGATCTGGCTGGCGAGCCAACGAGTTTCACTGGAAACTCCGGGCCGCAGACGCCGGGCGGCGAGGGACCAGACGCCACGAGCGCACATGCGCCCGTTGGTGTGAACACGAGCCCTGAGAGCCCGGCGAACGCCAACGGCACACACACGCCGACAGACCCGCCCCCACTCGGACGCCACGGCCGCAAGCGCGCACGACGAAATCGCGCGCGCCAGGCGCAGCGGCTTCATGGAACCGATGCGCAGCAGGTCAAACCGACCGCTCACCGCCCGAGCGATCGTGACGGTCAGCGCAGGCAGCCGACCGACACCCGCCCCAACCCGAAGCACGCGCCGCGACGCAAACCGCATCCGAGGCGGGATGACGGGCCGACGTATGCGGCGCTCGATCTCGGCACGAATAACTGCCGCCTGCTTGTCGCTCGCCCCTCGCGCCGCAGCTTTCTCGTCGTAGATGCGTTCTCGCGCATCATCCGGCTCGGGGAAGGTGTCACGCACACCGGGCGGCTTTCGGAAGAGGCGATGACACGGACGATCAGCGCACTCAAAGTGTGTGCGGACAAGATGATCCGGCGTGATGTGCAGCGCTCCCGTCTGATTGCGACCGAAGCCTGCCGCATGGCCGAAAACGGGGAAGAGTTTGTCGCGCGCGTTCGTGATGAGGCTGGGATATCGCTCGAGATCGTCAGCCGGGAGACCGAGGCCAAGCTCGCAGTTTCTGGATGTGCCTCGCTGATTGATCAGAGCTGCGAATGGGCGCTCGTCTTCGACATCGGCGGTGGATCATCGGAATTGATCTGGCTTGATTTGCGGCGGCGCCGCAAACGCAGTCGGCGGACGCTGCATGATCGTGTCGATGCGCAGGATTGCATTGATTGCTGGACGTCGCTGCCGGTCGGTGTCGTGACGCTGGCGGAGCGCTTTGGTGGCCAGTTCGTCACCGAGGAGATTTACGAGCAGATGGTGACATATGTCTCAGGGCTGCTCGAAGATTTCGAGAAGAAACATCAGGTTGCGGCGCGCACGGCGGGTGCACGGCGGCACTTCCTGGGCACCTCCGGCACAGTGACTACCGTCGCGGGTATCCATCTGGAGTTGCCGCGCTATGACCGGCGGAAAGTCGACGGTTGCTGGCTCGACGTGGCTGATGTGCGGCGTGTCACGGACCGTCTGGCGGCGATGGATTATGAAGGTCGGGTGGCCGAACCCTGCATCGGCAAAGACCGAGCGGACCTCGTACTTGCCGGGTGTGCGATCCTCGAGGCGATGCTGCGGCTCTGGCCGTGCGAGCGCCTGCGCGTTGCCGACCGTGGCTTGCGCGAAGGCATTCTGGCGACCCTGATGGCTGACGACGGCGTCTACCGCAACCAGCGCAAGCCGAGGCGATCATGAACCGCAAGAAAAGCGGCGGCGGTGGCGTCAAAGGCAAGCGGCCTTCGAGCGGCACGCGCAAGTCAACACCCGCTGCCGGAAGCTCGGTTGGCAACGTGGCCGGCAACAAGGTCGGCCAGAAAGTCGGCGCCGGAAAACGCAGCCTCGCGACGCGCGTCAAGACCGCGAAGGGGCGTCGCATCTCGTCGACACGCTGGCTGAAGCGGCAACTGAATGACCCTTATGTGGTCTCGGCCAGAGAGCAGGGACTTCGCTCGCGCGCGGCGTTCAAGCTCATGCAGATTCAGGAGAAGTTCCAGGTTCTCAGGCCTGGCGACTGCGTGGTCGACCTCGGGGCGGCGCCTGGCGGGTGGAGCGTGCTCGCGGCAGACTGGACCCGCTCCGTCGAAGGTGAGGGTCATGTCGTTGCGCTTGATCTCGTGGAGATCGAGCCTGTGGCTGGCGTTGCGTTCCTCCAGATGGATTTTATGGACGACGACGCGCCGGAACGCCTGATGGCCGCGCTTGATGGTCGGCGCGCCAATGCCGTGATCTCCGACATGGCGGCGCCCTCGACCGGGCATAAACAAACCGACCACCTGCGTATCATCGGGCTCTGTGAGGCGGCCCTCGAATTCGCGCGCGAGGTTTTGGCAGAAGATGGCGTGTTCCTCGCAAAGGTTTTGCAGGGCGGCACAACGCATGATCTGCTGAACGCGCTGAAGCGGGACTTCGCAAAAGTCCGTCACATCAAGCCGGATGCCAGCCGGGCTGATTCGTCCGAGTTGTTTGTGCTCGCAACAGGCTTCCGGGGTGGCGGGTCTGCGGAATGACCGCGCAGCCCTCGGCACGCATCGTGCTATCCTTTACGCGTTGAATCACGGTGTTCGCGGTCCCTTGTCGACCTCGCCACGACTTTCGCAAGACCACTCCCATGCCTCAGCGTCGCCTCTCCGCTATTCTTGCTGCCGATGTGGTCGGCTACTCCCGCCTGATGCATGCGGATGAAGCGGGGACGCTTGCGCGGCTCAAGGCCTACCGCAACGACGTGTTCAATCCGGTCGTTGCGCAACATGGCGGGCGGGTCGTCAAGCTTATGGGCGACGGGATGCTCGTCGAGTTTCAGTCCGTCATTGATGCCGTCAACGCGGCCATCACCATCCAGGAAACCGGCCGCGACACGCCGGGCGATGAGCTTCAATTGCGCATCGGCGTGAACCTCGGCGATGTGATCGTCGACGGGAAGGATATTTATGGCGAGGGCGTCAACATCGCATCGCGGCTCGAAGCCCTCGCCGAGCCGGGTGAGGTGCTGGTGTCGGCCGTTGTGCATGAAAGTGTACGGAAACGGGTCGGCGCGCGTTTTCTTGATATGGGGCCGCAGCACCTGAAGAACATCGAGCAGCCGGTGAATGCGTTTCGGTGGAATGGGATTGCGGACGCTGGAAGCGCATTGGAGCATGGTCCGTCAGCTGCAATCACCGGTGGCGACAACACCGTGCTGTCGGGTGGGACCGACGCGATGCGACGCGGAAGTAGCGGCTTTGGTTCCCTCGGCCCCGCCTTGGCACTCGCAGCCATTGTTGCCGTTGGCGTGGCGGTAGCGCTGGTGGTCCCTGACGGTGAGGATGAGCCGGGCGATGCGCCTCCCCAGGCGGTTGCCGAGATTGCGCCAACGCAGGCGGTTGCTGAGACTGCGCCAACGCAGTCGGTCGCTGAGACTGCGCCTGCGCAGCCTGCTGTCGAGACACCTGAAAGCGCAGCACCTGCCGATGTGCCTTCACCAGACAAGCCAGATGTCGACGCCCCCGTGACACCGCCTGCGGACGTCGCTGCGGCTGAAATCGAAGGTGCCGACACGTCGACGGAGGCAAGCGAAACGTCCGCGGAGCCTTCAGCCACTGTGACGCCAGACGTGAGCACCAAACCGGAACCGGAACCCGAACCTAAGCCTGAACCAGAAGCAGCATTGACCGCGCTCACAGATGCGGGTTTGCGCCGGTTCCTCAATGGAAAAACGCTGAGTGGTGGTGCTGATTTCGGTGGAGACCGATTCGCGATCAAGTTTGCCGAAAGTGGCCGGTTCGAAGGCAAGGTGTCGTTCGACGACTCTTTTGGAAGTGCCGGTATTGACGGCGGCCAATGGCAGGCAATCGGCGATCAACTCTGCGTCGCATTCGATACGCTGGCGCAAGGGCGGCGGCTGTGTGCGCGCGTTGCGCAGGATGGCGACGCGTTCTCATTCCGGGCGCCCGATGGAAGTGCGCGTCCGTGGTCGCTGGCCGACTAGCTCTTCGCGGTGCGATATGCGGGCGTCTTTCCCTTGTGACGAACGCCTGCTAGAGCACCGTCCACAAATTCTCGCTCAACTCTGGCGTTTCAGGAGACCGGCACATGACCAAGGGTGCGGGCCTGCTCGGGCTACCCGTTGCATTGACGTTCGACGATGTGCTGATGCGGCCCGGACCGTCAGAAGTCCTGCCGGGAGACGTCAACGTCGCGTCGCGGATCACGCGGGACATCACGCTGAATATCCCGATCCTTTCGGCAGCGATGGATACGGTCACGGAAGCGGGGCTGGCGATCGCGATGGCGCAGTCTGGCGGGATCGGCGTCATTCACCGCAATCTCGACCCTGATGAACAGGCGGCGGAGGTCGCCAAAGTCAAACGGTTTGAGTCCGGTATGGTCGTCAATCCTGTCACGATGACACCGGACTCGACTCTCGCGGATGCCCTGTCGCTGATGTCGCATCACAAGATCTCGGGCATCCCCGTGGTCGAGACGCCAACGGACGGAGCGCGCGACGGCAAGCTGGTCGGGATCCTGACCAACCGGGACGTTCGGTTTGCCGACAACCCGGCGCAGCCTGTATCTGAATTGATGACGCGTGATGTCATTACGGTCGGTGAGCATCACGATCCGATGGAGGCCAAACGCAAGCTGCACCAGCATCGCATCGAGAAGCTGGTCGTCGTCGATGAAGCGCATCGCTGCATCGGGCTGATCACCGTTACGGACATCGAGAAGGCGGCCAATCATCCTGATGCCTGCAAGGACGAACAGGGGCGCTTGCGTGTTGCCGCCGCCACAACGGTGGGCGAAGGCGGCTATGAGCGCACGGAACGGCTGATCGATGCCGATGTCGATCTCGTCGTCGTCGATACCGCGCACGGCCACTCGTCGCGCGTGCTCGAGAGTGTCGCGCGGATCAAGAAGATGTCGAACAAGGTGCAGGTCATCGCGGGCAATGTCGCGACAGCCGATGGCACGAAGGCCCTCATCGACGCCGGAGCGGACGCGGTCAAAGTTGGCATCGGGCCGGGCTCGATCTGCACGACGCGAGTGGTCGCGGGTGTTGGCGTGCCGCAGCTCACAGCCATCATGGAGTGCGCGGGTGCTGCGCAATCGACCAATACGCCGGTGATCGCCGACGGAGGGATCAAGCTGTCCGGCGATCTCGCCAAGGCGATTGCTGCGGGTGCGGACGCCGCGATGATCGGGTCACTGTTGGCGGGCACGACAGAGAGCCCGGGCGAGGTCTATCTGTATCAGGGGCGGTCGTACAAATCGTATCGTGGCATGGGCTCGGTTGGTGCGATGGCGCGCGGTTCGGCCGATCGGTACTTCCAGCAAGAAGTCAAAGACAGCCTGAAGCTGGTGCCGGAGGGCATCGAGGGACAGGTCGCGTTCAAGGGGCCGGTGTCAGCGGTGCTGCATCAGCTGGTCGGAGGGTTGCGGGCGTCGATGGGCTACACCGGTTCCGCGAGCATCCCGGACCTGCAGGAGCGGGCGGAGTTTATCCGTATTTCCTCCGCGTCGCTGCGGGAGAGCCACTCGCATGATGTGACGATCACACGAGAAAGCCCGAACTACCCGATGGCGGGCTGACGCGTTTGCGAGGATGCAGGACCAGGCAATGACAGCGCACGATCTCTTCTTTCCCGCGCTTGCGCAGGTCGGCATTACGTTTTTCCTCCTGATCTGGATGGGCCGGGTGCGCGTGCGCGCGCTCGCCGGTGAAAAGGTGCGCGTTGGGCAAATCGCGCTTGGGCAACGCGCCTGGCCGGAGCATGCCCAACGGGTGAGCAATGCGTTTCACAACCAGCTCGAGATGCCCATCCTGTTTTATGCGGCGCTTGTGTTTGCGATCCAGTTCCAGCTCGGAACCGGGTGGTTCGTGCTGCTGGCGTGGCTGTTCGTTGCGTCGCGGCTTGCGCATCTGTTTTTCCAGATCAGCGGGCGCAATATCCGCGCGCGGTTTGCCGCCTTCTGCGCCGGGGCACTGGCGCTCGGACTGATGTGGATCATGCTTGGCGTTCATGTGGTGCTGACCGCGCCTGTCGGAGCAGGCTGAGTCATGCGTCCCGGCGCACGGATCGCGGCGGCGATCGCCGTGCTCGAAGACATCCGCGCGCACCATCGCCCCGCATCCATCGCGCTTGCCGACTGGGGCCGCAAACACCGCTTTGCAGGGTCGGGTGACCGCGCAGCAATTGGCACGCATGTCTATGACGCCCTGCGACGGCGGGCTTCGGCGGGCTGGGTCATGGGCGATGACACGCCGCGGGCGCTGATGCTGGGCACGCTCGCACTGGCGGACGACGCGTCGGAGGACGCGATCGCTGCACTGTTCGACGGATCAGAGCATGCGCCAGCTGCACTCGCAGACGCGGAGCGCGCACGCCTCGCCATGGCGTCGCAACTCGCTGACGCTCCACCGCATGTGCAAGCCGATGTGCCGGAGTGGCTTTGGCCGGCGTTCGAGGACGCTTTCGAGGATGAGGCCGTTGCCGAGGGGCAGGCGCTTGCAATGCGTGCCCCGACGGATCTGCGGGTCAACGCGTTGAAGGCCGACACGCCGAGAGTGATCAAGTCGCTCGGCAAGGTGAAGATGGTTCCGGCCTCGATCGCGCGTCTCGGGCTTCGCCTCCCGGCCCCTGCCGGCAGCGGTCGCACGCCCAATGTGCAGAACGAGGCGGCCTTTCAGAAGGGCTGGTTTGAGGTGCAGGATGCGGGATCGCAGATCGTGGCCGATCTCGTCTTTGCCAAACCGGGCGAGCAGATCCTGGATTTCTGCGCGGGCGGAGGTGGCAAGACGCTGGCGCTCGCGGCGGCGATGGACAACCGGGGACAGATCCATGCCTACGACAGCGACAAATCCCGACTGGCACCGATCCACCAGCGTCTGAAGCGTGCTGGCGTGCGGAATGCGCAGGTGCACACGCCGACATCGGAGGGTCCTTTGAGCGATCTGGCGGGGCTCGTCGGGCGGATGGACAGAGTGGTGATTGACGCGCCCTGCACCGGCACCGGCGTGTGGCGGCGGCGCCCGGATGCCAAGTGGCGGGTCAGCCCGGAAGCGCTCGAAACCCGCCTCGCCCAGCAGCGCGCGATACTTGATGACGCACGCAACTTTGTCCGTCCTGGCGGTTATCTCTGTTACATCACCTGTTCCGTGTTGCCCGCAGAAAACGAGCAGCAAGTCCATGCGTTCGTCAACGAGAACCCCGACTTCGAACTGGTGTCGGCGGAGGAAGCCTGGCGCGAGCTCTTCGGGATGAACGCACCGTCGCCATGGTCGGATGATCTCGTCTCGCTGCGGCTGACACCTGCCGCGACACAGACCGATGGATTTTATTTCGCCGTGACGGAGCGGCGCCACGAGGAGTAAGCCGGTGCCACTCTTTCCCCGACGCAAGACCAGCGGCACGCTTGAAGCGCGCGCTGACAACTGGGGTTTCCTGCTCTGGTTCATTATCTTTGCGATGCTGACGCTCGTCGCGGCGTTCTCCGGCGCCAAGTTTGGGCCGGGCGAATGGTACGATGCGATCGCGAAACCTGGGTGGACGCCGCCGGGGTGGGCGTTTCCGGTTGTCTGGTCGATCCTCTATCTCTTCATCGCCATCGCAGGCACGCTGGTGTTTCTTAAGCGCGGCGGCGGCACGATCGCCATGCTGTTTTGGATCGCGCAGCTGGTCGTCAACGGGCTCTGGTCTTTCGTGTTTTTCGGCCTGCAGCGCATTGATGCGGCGATGGTGGTGGTCACGGTGCTCGCGTTGCTGATCGTCGGCTTCATCAAGTTCGCCTGGCCGCACAGTCGCAAGGCGGCGTTGCTGTTCGTGCCCTATCTGGCCTGGGTGTTGACCGCAGCTGCGCTCAACTTCCACGTCTGGGCGTTGAATGGATTTCCGTTTGGCGTATTCACGCCCGCGGGCCCGCAGTAGCGTTGATTGCCGACTCGTCGTGAACGGGGTACGTGCCGGACATGACAGACCAAGCTTCTCACGTCTCATCTGCCGATCAGGCCTCGGCACCGTCAGATACGGCCGCGCAGGAGACGATCCTCATTATCGACTTCGGCTCGCAGGTCACGCAGCTGATTGCGCGGCGTGTGCGCGAGGCCGGTGTCTATTCCGAGATTGTGCCGTTCAACGCCGCAGATGACGCGCTCGCGCGGCTCAATCCACGTGCCGTGATCCTCTCTGGCGGACCGGCAAGTGTCACGGAGATGGGAACACCCCGCGCGCCAGACTGGGTTTTCGAGGCGGGGCTGCCCGTGCTCGGCATCTGCTATGGCGAGCAGACGATGGTCTCGCAGATGGGCGGTGGCGTCGAAGGCGGGCACCACAGGGAATTCGGTCGCGCCGAACTCGAGATCACCAGCGACACACCGCTGTTTGAAGGTGTCTGGTCGGCGGGAGAAAAACATCAAGTCTGGATGAGCCACGGGGATCGCGTCACCGCGCTGCCTGAGGGCTTTGAGGTTGTCGGAGTTTCGACAGGGGCCCCTTTCGCCGCGATCGCGGATGAAAAACGCAACATGTATGCCGTGCAGTTCCATCCTGAAGTGGTGCATACGCCTGACGGAGAAAAACTGCTGCGCAATTTCGTCCATCGCATCGCCGGGTGTGCGGGCGACTGGTCGATGGCGCACTTTCGCGAGAGTGAGATCGCGCGGATTAGAGCGCAGGTGGGCGAGGGGCGGGTCATCTGCGGTCTGTCCGGCGGCGTCGACTCCGCGGTCGCTGCGGTGCTGATCCATGAGGCGGTTGGCGATCAGCTGACATGCATCTTTGTCGATCACGGGCTGATGCGCCTCGACGAGGGCGAAGAGGTCGTGCGGCTATTCCGCGAGCACTACAACATCCCGCTCGTGCACGTGGAAGCGGGAGACCGCTTTCTTTCCGCGCTGGATGGCGTCGCCGATCCCGAGCGCAAACGGAAGATTATTGGCGGGCTTTTTATCGACGTCTTCGACGAAGAGGCCGGCAAGCTCGGCGGCGCGGAATATCTGGCGCAGGGCACGCTCTATCCGGATGTCATCGAGAGTGTGTCATTCACCGGCGGGCCGTCGGTGACCATAAAGTCGCACCACAACGTCGGCGGTTTGCCGGAGCGGATGAACCTGAAGCTGGTCGAACCGCTGCGTGAGCTCTTCAAGGATGAAGTGCGGGCGCTTGGTCGTGAGCTTGGCCTGCCGGAACACTTTGTCGGGCGTCATCCGTTTCCGGGACCGGGGTTGGGCATCCGCATCCCTGGCGCGGTGTCGCCAGAGAAAGTGCGCATCCTGCAGGAGGCTGACGCCGTCTATCTCGATGAAATCCGCAAGAGCGGCCTCTATGATGACATCTGGCAGGCGTTCGCTGTGCTGCTGCCAGTGCAGACTGTGGGTGTGATGGGTGACGCGCGGACGTATGACTTCGTGTGCGGACTGCGCGCGGTCACAAGCGTAGACGGGATGACGGCGGATTATTTTCCGTTCGACCATGCCTTCCTCGGCCGCGTGGCGACGCGCATCATCAACGAAGTACGTGGCATCAATCGTGTGGTCTACGATGTGACGAGCAAGCCGCCCGGCACGATTGAGTGGGAGTGATTGTCGTCACTCACGGTTGGTGATTTGCGAGCAGGTGCGAGGCCAGAGTGTCGCCGCTTTCCCACGCGGCCTCGACACGCCCGCGGATGCACCAGTCACCAATCGCGTAAAGTGATTTTTCCTCTGCTGCGAGGAATGGCTGCCCAAGCGGTGTGATCACCCGCGCATAGCGCCAGCGATGCGCAGTCGCGTCGGTCACATCAGGGACTTTAACGCCTTCGACGAGCGTGCCGAGGTGCGACGCAAATGCATCTGCCAAGCGAGCGCAGGCGTCTTCCTTCTCGCGCTCCAGATTGTCGATAGACCATCTGGTACCGGCCTGAATGACCCAGGCGTCCGGCGTGGCCTCACGGTCCGGCTTCGATGTGTTGCGAGCGATCCAACCGATCGGGCCGTCCGCCGCTTCACCCTCCGCCCGCCAGACATCAAACGGCACGTCCAGCGGCGTCTTGAACGCCAGCATCGCCGTCCAGCATGGCGCCATCGTCACGGCGTCAAGTGCAGTGAAAGCCGGATCAAGCGGGCCGAGGAGGGCTGCTGCCTGCGGTGACGGGATGGCGGCAACCACTGTCTCAAACGGACCATAAGTGTCGCCTTCGGCGGTTGCGACATGCCAGCAACCTGCGGCATCGCAGGTGATGTCTTGCGCGGTCTTGCCGTTCGCGATGGCAAGACCGTCTGCGAGGCCGCGCACGAAACGGCTCATGCCCGGCGTGCCGACGTATCGGGCTTGTGGTGAGGTTTGCGCGGTCTCGCGCGGCGACCATTCGGCTGCAAAACCACCCGCCTCAGCCTTGGCGACGATCGCGCGGAATGCCTCACTGCGTGCTGTGAAATACTGGGCGCCATGATCGTAGGTTGCAGCGTCTCGTCGACGCGCCGCCAGCCGACCACCGAGACCGCGGCTCTTCTCGATCACCTCGACAGCAAGTCCCGCATCGTGCAGCCGACGCGCCAGCGTCAGGCCAGCGATGCCCGCGCCAATGATGCCGATCCGTGGTTGGTGTGCTGCCATGCCCGCCTCCAAGCCGCTCACGCGTCGCGCGACAATGACCCAAGCCATCGCCATTGACGAGCGGCACGGTTGTCACGCTGCAGTGCGCATGGTTGGACATGCGCCGTGACGCCAGACCTCATCGCACCCCGGGCAAACGACATGACGGCCAATACCATGATCCCACGCACGGCGCTGTTGCTTGGATGGGCGGGTGTGCTGCCCTTCGCGGCGCTCTCTGTGATGAGCGTCTGGGGCGATGTCGTCACGTCGTCGCGCGCAATCGGCGCGCTGCTCAACTATGCGGCGGTGATCCTCGGTTTCATGAGCGGGGTGCAATGGGGCATTGCCATGCTGACGCGCTATCGCGACGCGGGACCCGGCACCGTGAACGACATTCCGGCAGATGGGTGGCGGATGACGATCAGCGTTGTGCCTGCGCTGGCAGGTTTCGCAGCGCTGCTGGTTCCCTCGGATTTTTGCGCGCTCGCGATCCTGGTCACCTCGTTCGCTGCACTGCTTGGATTTGATCTGCTAACCGTGCAGCGCGCGGCAGCTCCCGCGTGGTACGGGCGGCTGCGCGTGCAGCTCACAGGTGCGGTGGTCCTGTTTCTGTTGCTCGCAACACTGGCAGCGACGGACTAGATGCGGTTCTCTGTCGTCCTCTCTGCCCTCGTCGCCGTCCTTGTCGGGTTTGCCGGATCGGTGGCGGTAATCCTTGCGGCGGCGGACGCCGTTGGTGCGGATGCGCGGCAAACGCAATCGTGGATCGGTGTGCTCTGCATCGCGATGTGCGTGACGAGCGCGGTGCTCAGCATGCGCTATCGGATGCCCATCGTGACGGCGTGGTCGACGCCCGGCGCAGCGCTGATCGCGACAACCAGCGGCATCAGCATGGAGGCGGCGGTCGGCGCGTTCATCGTCGCGGCGCTGCTGATCCTCGCGACAGCGCTGATCCGGCCGCTCGGTGCTCTGATCTCACGTATCCCGACAGCCATCGCGTCTGCCATGCTTGCCGGGGTGTTGTTCGCGTTCGTTGCTGCGCTTGTCCCGCAGGCCAGTGCGCTTCCGTCTCTGGTGCTGCCGCTCATCGCTGCCTT
>JBCAXC010000033.1:0-11730 GCA_038534255.1 Pseudomonadota bacterium | reverse complement strand
CGGCTCTGCCGCCGCGTCAGAGTTTCACGACTGGGATCTGCTGCATGATTACGGTCCACCGGATGGCGTGACCATCGAGAGCCTGACCAACAGCCACACCACGATTGTCCTCGCCGGACCCAAGACCCGCGCACTTCTCGCGGATGCCGCACCCCGCACCGAATGGTCACACGCCGCCTTCCCATGGCTGACTGTGCAACAGGTGTTCATCGGCCACGTGCCTGCGAGCGCCATGGCCGTCAGCTTTTCCGGCGAGGACGCGTTCGAGTTGCACATCGCCAACGAATTTCTCTCCGCAGCCTACGCGAGCCTGATCTCCCACGGCGCCGCACATGGCCTCGGACACTTCGGTCTGTTCGCCACGGAAAGCATGCGGATGGAAAAAGGTTATCGTCACTGGAAAGCCGATCTCATCACCGAGTTCGATGCCTACGAGTCCGGTCTTGATCGCTTCGTCTCACCGAAAAAATCGGGCTACGTAGGACACGAGGCACTCACAGAGCGCCGCAACGCACCACGCCGAAAATTCGTGTCGTTGCGCATCGAGAACGGCACGGCGCCAGCCCATCCCGGTGACAGCCTGATGCTCGGCGACAGCGTGGTCGGCACCATCACCTCCGCCGCTTACGGACATCGCGTGGACGAAAACCTCGCCATGGCTTTCGTCGATCCCGACCACGTCGCCGAGGGCACACCCCTCCAAGCACTCATTCTCGGCGAGCACGTGGCAGCAACCGTCGTCACGCCCTGCCGCTACGACCCGGAAAACGCCCGCGTCAAAGCCTCATGTGTGTAGATGAGCGCGATCACCGTCCGTATTCTGACCGAAAATCTGGCCCACGATATGGTGTGGCTGGCCGAATGGGGTTTTTCGTGCTGGATCAGATATGGCGGTCATAACATCCTGTTCGACACAGGCTTTTCTGACGTGTGGGTCAAGAACGCGGCGCACGCTGGCATCGACCTCGAGACGGTCGATGCGATTGCGCTTTCCCACTTCCACCGGGACCACACCCGAGGGCTGCTGTTCCATCCGTTCACTACGAAACGCCCGCTCCTGATGCATCCCCGTGTGAGAGGCGCGCGGCTCACGCGGACCGATCCAGACGCAGTGCTTCAGTCCGACGCCGACTACGATCGCATTGACGCAACTTACAAACGGGATTTCGACGTCCGCACCAGCCGCGAGCCATTTGAATTTTTCTCCGGCGCATTTTTTCTTGGCGAAATCGAGCGCGTCACATCCTTTGAAAAGGGCTGTTTCTTCGACGATCCGATGGAAGATGATACCGGGCTTGCCTTCAAGACTGCGAACGGATGCGTCGTCGTGAGCGGGTGCTCTCACGCCGGCATCTGCAACATCTGCGAGCAAGCAAAGCGCGTCACAGGGCAACCTCTTCGCGCAGTCATCGGCGGCTTCCATCTGCTCCATAACGAAGACCCGCCCGTGGACGAGACGATCGCATACTTTCGCGGAGAAAAGACTGAGCTGCTCGCGCCGATGCATTGCATCGACTTCGACATCCAGGCGCGATTTGTCACGGAACTTGGTACGGCCCGATTTGGATCGGGCGCGCTTATCGCCCTCGAGTGACAAGCTTCACGCGTTGTCCTCATAGCCCTTGAGGCGCTGGAGAAGCGTGCCGCTCTTGAGGGTGGTCTGACGAGCGGGGCCACCGGTCACAGCAGTTGGCAACTCAACCGCAGCGGTTTTCGGTTCTCCACCACTTTGCGATGCGAGACGCGCGGCAAGCCCGACACGAGTGCCGCCGGTCGAGGCAGCCTGGGCAGCCGCGTGACCATTTTCACCGCCGCCATTCAACGGATGCGACTGAGCCCCGACTTTCGACAGCGCCCGCGCAGATTCACGATAGGGATGCGCGCTCGGCCCGGCATCGCTCGACGCGCGAAGCTCTCGCTCGGTGACCGGTTGCGGCAGCCGTGACTCATACGCACCAACGTTAGCGGACACATTATGAGTGAGCGTGCGCAGCTCCTCCCGATAGTGTGATGAGAGCCGAGCCGCACGGTCATGTGCGCTCGCAAGTTCGGTACGAAGCCTCGCCGTCGTCTCCTTCTCGCGCAGCAGGGCTGCCTTGTAGCGGTTAAAGCGATCGAGAAAACCGGATTTTTCTCCCGAACCGGCTGCGGTCATCGGGATTGCACCCCCGTCTCGTGCGCCCGGATCCGCGGCAGGCGACTCTTTCAGCGCGGCCTCGCGTGCAGCATCGCTTTCTGCACGCGTGCGCTCTGCTTCCTGAATCCGCTCGATCAGTTTGCTCTGCGTCGCGTTGCGTGCACGCAGCTCGCTGACTTCGCCTTGCAGGGCGAGCGTCTGCTCCAGCGCCTCACTCGGCACCCGCTGACGATCAGCGGACTGCCGCGCCGTCATTGCTGCCTTCATGCGGTCGAGATCAGCGTCCTGCTGGCGGATCATCGCGTTGGCTTCAGCCAAAGCACGATGCTGTTGCGTCGCCGAGCGAACAAACTTGGCGATCTGCACATCCCGCGCGTCCAGCAACTCCCGCGTCTCACGCAACCGCTCTTCCGCGCGCGGCAGGCGTTCGTTCAGGGTCTGCGCCAGCACGGAACGCGCGTTGCGATTCTCGTCGCGGTCATCGGCGAGTTTCTTGCCTGCTTCTTCCAGCTCGACAATCCGCGCCTCACGCCGGTTGAGTTCGACACGCTGCCGCGCCGCGCTCATTTCCGCGCGTTCAATTTTCTTTTCGAGGCGATGAACGGTAACCGCATGCCCGGCGCGGAGCTGGTCTTTTTCCGCGCGGATCTCCGTCTCGTTGATCGGCAACGATGATCGGATGCGGTGAGACGTGATCCGCACCGCCCGTGCCCACGCCGCCGGTGCCACCAGTAGCGCCAACAGCGTCGCGGCGAAAAAGCCCAGACCGATCAGCATCAATGCCTGGATCATCGCGCGCAGCCTCGTGCGCAAGGCACATTCGCGCGCAACTCAACCGGACACGCAACAGCGAGAGGCACGAGTGGCACCCGTCTCAGCACATCAGAATGGATTCCAGGTCGGGACACGGGAGTATTTCAGATATCCAATGTTGGCACCGAGACGCAGTCCAACGCCAGAGCGGATCGGCGCCATGATGACATGGCCCCGTTGCTGAAACGTAATGCCGACACCGCCGACCAGATAGGCCGAACCGTCGACCCCGGCGAACCGGCCATAGACGTCAGACGTGTCCCGCATGTCATACACGAGGATCATCGTTTTGGAACCTTCGGCCCCGAAGTCGTATCCGACAGATGGTCCCTGCCAGTAGACGGCATGATTGCCCGCGTTCTTGGTGTAGAGCATGCCCTCGCCATAGCGAAGCCCAGCAACCACAGCACCACCGGCCTCCTGCCCGATGATGTAGCCATTCGGTCGCCCCTGCTTCTGGAATGCATACTCCACGACGCCCGCAAAGCCGCGCGCAACCTGGCCGAACGCGTTGTGCCCGGCCTGGACGATCTCATCGGCGCTGAACGTGCCATCAAACCGGCTGGGGTACGGCGTTTCGGCCTGAGGTGGCGGCGCAGTGCGCGGCACGTAGGCCCGCTGCCCGGAGCCTTGAGTGTCAGGGCTCCGGCGCGCCCGTTGGCGCGGTTGCGGATCGTAGAGCCCGTCATCATTGTCAAAGTTCGGGTCGGGTGCTGCGGGCTGATAGGTCGAGTAGTCGGGATCATCCTGATAGCGATCCTGCGTCCGCGATCCACCGCGCCGTGTGCGACGTGGGGCAAGTGCCTCATCGTCGTAGCGACCACTGCGCGTGTCATACTCGTCGGCCGGGTCGATCGGACCCGGATCATACGTTGTTGACGGTGTCACGACATCAGGCTGCTGCGTTGCAGCACCCCACGGCAGCTGTTCGGCATAAGCAGTCGACGCAGCCGCAAGCGAACAGGCCAAGCCGACCGCAGTCAACAGCGCACGCACTGCTGCTGGATCGGGCAAACGAAGATTCGAAATGGACGTCATCGGACCGAATTCCTCATGACAGCGGTGCCCCGCCACGCCGCCACATTCGTGCGTCGGGCGTATGCAGATCGCTCTGATCGTGCGGTCGTCGCGTTCAAGTCGAGCAAAACTAAGGCCCGGACCGAGCGGCAATGAGGCATCACAGGCCTGTGACACGCGAGCCACACAACGGTGCGTGGCGCGGATCACGTCACGGTGTTAGGCAGTGATTTGTTCCTGCGTTCACCAACACTCACGACCGTGCGTCAGCTTTCCACCTGCGCGCAGTTGCAAACCTGTGTCATCGAGCTTCGATCGTCGTCATCGCAGCTTGCCTGATGTCACCCTGAGGAGCTTTGCCATGAGCGCTGATGCCCCGATCTCCAGCCTCGAGTTGTCCGCCCTGATCTCCAGCAAGATCTGCCACGACGTGATTGGCCCTGTTGGCGCGATCTTCAACGGCCTTGAGGTCCTCGAAGATGACGATGATCCGGAAAGCCGCGAGTACGCGCTCAAGATTATCAAGGATTTCACCCAGCAGGCCTCGGCAAAGGTCGAGTTTGCGCGCTTCGCCTTCGGTGCGGCTGGTTCCGCTGGCGCCGTCATTGATCTCGGCAACGCCCACAAGATTTCGCAAGCCTACATCGGCGAAGACAAGCACAAGCTGGACTGGCAGGTCCCGCCAGGCCACATGCCGAAAGACAAGGTCAAGCTTCTGCTCAACATGCTGGCATGCGCCATCACCGCTCTGCCCCGCGGTGGCACATTGCAGGTCATGGCGCAGAACATCGAGACGACGCCGAGCTTCATGATCCGCTGCAGCGGCGATGCCGCGCGCCAACCCAAGCATCTTGCCGACTTCATCTCCGGCGCCGGTGCCGACAGCCTCGATGCGCTGACAATCCAGGCGTATTACACGTCACTCCTCGCAACTGAAGCGGGCATGAAGATTGCGATCAGCGACGACAATGGGGACGTGCTGCTCACTGCCATGGGGTGATTGGCACCCACCACCGCGTGCGTTTCCGCCACGCTGACGTTCCGTTAAGGCTTTGCATCGATAGTCCGACGCACCGCATGGGACGATCGCGCGTAACGTTTGGCGCGAGGCAGGCCGGGGGGCGCTGATCATGATGAAGATGTGTTTGGTCGTGGACGACTCGGAAGTGGTCCGCAAAGTGGCGCGCGCGATCTCGGAAGAACTTGGGTTTGTCGCCCTCGAAGCGGAAAACGGCGCCGAGGCGCTCGAGCAATGCCGCAATGATATGCCGGATGCGATCCTGCTGGATTGGAAGATGCCATCGATGGACGGCATTGCGTTTCTCGAAGCGCTCTCGCGGGAAGAAGACGGCGATCAGCCGAAAGTCATCTACTGCACGACCGAGCATGACGCACCGCGCATCAACCGCGCGCTCTCAGCCGGTGCCAACGATTTCCTCCTGAAGCCTTACGACTTCAAATCAGTCCGCGAAAAATTCGCCACCGCCGGGCTGGTTTAATCTCCGCGAGCGGCGAACCGGAACAGACGCCGGGAACGTTTTCACAACCAACGAACGTCGTCGTGCTTGCCTTCGCCGCATCGCACGCGTAGAAGCGCGATCCCGCACGACTGACGGCGTCTCGCCGTTGAGAAACAGGAGGCGGCCATGAGATCACGTATTCGAACACGCGCCGCCGGCGCCGCGACCTGACATCGCGCCCCTGCATCTGCCCGCGTGCAGATGCCCTCCTGCTTTCCAGAAATTTCTGTCCCAGCGCACGACGCTGACCGGACGGACCTGCGGACCACGATCCATGTCTTCGATTTCCATGCGTACCCGCGCGCGTGCGGGCGGCGTTCGCGTTGCAAAGCGTCGCGCCAACGCACTCACGCGTTTCGACCCGCGCGTGCGGGATACAATTGCAGCGCTCGCCGCACAGGACGACCGGCTCGCTGACCTTGCCGTCAGCTTTCCGGCGCTCTTGTTCGCGCTCGCCAGGCCACGGCGCGGCTTTGATCCGTCAGCGGCACTTACAGCCGTGCGCGAGGGTGTGCGCCTGCGTGAGCTCGCACGCCTCTCAGGCGTACCGATGTGGCTGCGCAAGCTGCCGAGCGAGACGTTTATCGCACCGATACCTGAGTTGCCAGACACACCCGCCTTCAGGTGTCGTGTGGCAGATGCCATTCCGCCGTCTCCGCGTGTGGCCCCCATCTGGTTCGAGACCCTGTGCGAGGCGCTCGCATGGGGTACGCCCGAGGCGGCCATCTGGCTCGGCTACTACAGAAAGTACCGGCGGGACGCACTGCCGACCAAAACAGTCCGCCTGCTGATGCTCTGGGCCTGGTACACCGGCCAGCCGAGCGCGCCGACGCCGTTTCGTTCCGACGATGCCTGGCGGAAAGAAATGTCACTCAAGGCCGCGAAGGAGAGTGCGGATGACTGGTTCAGCCAGGTCCGTCTGCATATGACTCTCGACGCAACGCCGATCAGCGATCCATGGCTGAAGCCACAGACTGTCGGCGCGTTCAAGTTCGTCCCGCTGACCACCAGCCAGGACCTGATTGACGAAGCCGAAGCGCTGTCGAACTGCCTGGCCCTCAACGGCTACGGCTACAGCATCCTGCGCGACCGCTCGCGCATCTGGAGCATACGCAAGGACGGGAAGCCGGTAGCCGCGTGCGAGGTGGCGCGGACGAAAAAGTTTTTCGCGCCGCAGATCACCCAGCTCGAAGGCCCGAACAACAGCACCGTGGATCGGGAGGTGGCCGAGGCAGTTTATCGCTGGATCAGCGCGCACAACTTCGCGTCACACCAGTTTGAGGATCCCCACCACGCACCGATGAAACTCGACAAGCGCCTGTGGGTCCGCACATGGCGCCCATACTGGCTGGCGAAGCGGCGTATCCCGGAGTGGTTGCCGCTCGTCCCGAGCCGCCGCCTGCTCTACGGCGTCGACAGTTGAGGCCTCTGGGACTGACCGTCAGGCAGCCTCTTCCACCCGATCGACGAGCCGGACGATGTCACGCATGATGTCGTTCAGCTGGAAGTCCTTCGGCGTGTAAACAGCGGCGACGCCAGCCGCTTTCAGTGTGGCCGCATCATCAGGAGGAATAATACCACCGACGATCACGGGCACATCGCCTATCCCTGCCGCACTCATCCGCGCCATGACGTCTTTCACGAGCGGCAGGTGCGAGCCGGAGAGGATGGAAAGTCCAACGACATGCACACTTTCCTCAAGTGCGGCGTTGACGATCTGTGCGGCAGTGAGACGGATGCCCTCGTAGACCACTTCCATCCCGCAATCCCTAGCCCGCACGGCAATCTGTTCCGCACCATTCGAGTGACCATCGAGGCCCGGCTTTCCGACAAGGAACTTGATCCGCCGCCCAATCCGGACACTGACTTCTTCCACCGCGCTCTGCACGTCGTCCAGCCCGTCCGCGTTGCCGGGCGCGGCCTTTCCGACGCCGGTGGGCGCGCGATATTCGCCAAAGACCTCGCGGAGCACGCCCCCCCATTCGCCCGTCGTCACGCCTGCTTTCGCGGCCGCGATCGAGGGCTCCATGATGTTCCGACCTTCTTGCGCCGCCGTGCGCAACGCGGCAATCGCTGCCTCCGCTGCAGCTTGATCGCGCTGGTCGCGCCATGCCTGGAGCGCGGCGATCTGATCGGTCTCAACCTTCGGATCGACAGTCATGATGCCGCCATCTTCACCGGCTGCGAGCGGCGATGGCTCGCTCTCAGTCCAGCGGTTCACACCTACGACGATCTGCGCACCACTCTCGATCCCGGCAAGCCGTGCCGAGTTGGACTCGACCAACCGCTGCTTCATGTAATCGATGCCTGCGACCGCACCGCCCATTTCGTCCAGACGCGCCAACTCACCGCGCGCCTCGTCCTTGAGCGCCGCGACCTTAGCCTCGATCACCGCCGAGCCATCGAAGAGATCGCCGTACTCCAGCAGGTCCGTCTCATACGCGAGCACCTGCTGCATCCGGATCGACCATTGCTGATCCCAGGGACGCGGCAGGCCAAGCGCCTCGTTCCACGCCGGGAGTTGCACGGCCCGCGCCCGCGCACTTTTCGACAACGTCACCGCAAGCATCTCAAGCAGGATGCGATAGACATTATTCTCGGGCTGCGGTTCCGTCAGGCCGAGCGAATTGACCTGGACGCCATAGCGGAAGCGCCGCAGCTTTGGATCCTCAACACCGTAACGTTCGGCGCAGATTTCATCCCACAACTCGGTGAATGCGCGCATCTTGCATATCTCGGTCACAAACCGGAGCCCGGCGTTCACGAAGAACGAAATCCGTCCAACAACGGTCGGGAAATCCTCCGCGCTGACCTCGCCGCTATCCCGCACCGTATCGAGCACCGCCTGT
Source organism: Pseudomonadota bacterium (assembly GCA_038534255.1). Classification (GTDB taxonomy): domain Bacteria; phylum Pseudomonadota; class Alphaproteobacteria; order Rhizobiales; family CALHAX01; genus CALHAX01. Next base: position 3,394 of record JBCAXC010000033.1, on the reverse strand, counting down.
GCCGTTGCGAGCGCAAAACTCAATTCCTGCACCGGCGTCGCCCCGGCCTCCTGCAGATGGTAGGAGCAGACGTTCGTCGGGTTCCACTTCGGAATTTCCGTCCATGTGTAGCAGATCACATCCTTGATCAGACGCATCGACGGCTCGGGAGGAAAAACATAGGTCCCCCGCGAGAGATATTCCTTCATGATGTCGTTTTGGACGGTACCGGAGAGCTTCTTGCGATCGGCCCCCTGCGCATCCGCCGCCGCGACATAGAGCGCGAGCAGCCACGGCGCCGTCGCGTTGATCGTCATCGACGTGTTCATCTGCTCAAGCGGGATGTCGGCGAAGAGCGTTGTCATGTCACCGAGATGCGAGACCGGCACCCCGACCTTGCCCACTTCACCCGTCGCCAGCGGGTGGTCACTATCATAGCCGGTCTGCGTCGGCAGATCGAAGGCCACGGACAGCCCGGTCTGCCCCTTGGCAAGGTTGCTCCGATAGAGCGCGTTCGATGCAGCAGCTGTCGAGTGACCGGAGTAGGTGCGGATCAGCCAGGGGCGATCTTTTTGCGGCGCGTCGGTCATGCGTCATCTCCAGGCTCGGCGAACGTTGCGTACTTTTGCCGCGTCTTGGCCCATGCTGCAACGCAACATCGCCAACTGGTTGCGGGGAGAGTGTCGCAGGCAGCTGATTCGGTCGTATGGTGACCATACAGCAGCGGGGAGCATGACATGGCGCACTGGCACATCCACGTCGACGGGGAGACACGCGGGCCATTTGACGACCGGCAACTGCAAAGCCTCATCGAGAATGGCACCATCAATGCGCGCACGCCCGTGTGGACCGACGGCATGGCAAACTGGGAGCCGCTGGAGAATTCCGGGTTCACCGCCGCGAGTTTCGCGAGCGCCGCACCGGGCACAATGGGCACCGCAGATCCGAACGCCATCGACGGAAATCAGAACGCCGTTGAGCCGGATGAGCGCTCAATGTGGGGCTTCTTCACGCGAGCACTGACCAGCCGCTACGCACAATTCTCCGGGCGAGCACGCCGGAAGGAATACTGGTCTTACACGCTGTTTTACTACCTCACGGCAATCGTGCTCGCGGTCATTACGCTCAGCATCGACTACGCGCTCGGGAGCATCAGCCCGAACGCCGCCGGGACAGTGCCCAGGGTCACCGCCGTTGTCCTTGGGCTCGCGTTTCTCGCCACACTCATCCCAACAATTCTCTATTGGCGTGCGCCGCCTGCATGACATCGGCATCACGGGCTGGGCAATCCTCGTACACTTTGTGCCCTACATCGGCGGCATTGCGTTTCTGATCATGATGATCCTGCCGACGAAAAAGGGCGGCAACAAATGGGGCCCAGCACCGGTTGCACGCCCCTGATCTAACGTAAGGCCTGAGGGTGATCTGTTCACGGCCGTGAGGAGACGCGTCATGTATGTCTCGATCACCGGGTTACGTCTGAAACGTTGGTGGCACGTCGTGCCGTTCTGGCGCTACGCAGGCCCTTGTTTTCTTGCGGCGAGCAACGCACCCGGCAATCTGAAGGTGATGGCAAAGACAAGCGAAGGCGTGCGCCACACCGTGACCGTTTGGGAAAGCCGTGAGGCAATGCAGGCGTTCGTCTTCACCGGCGTCCACGCCGATGCGATCGCCGCCTTCAACACCTTCGCAACCGGTAAGACCTGGGGCTACGAGACCGACACGATACCGACATGGGAGGAGGCACTCGTGCATTGGCGAGCCAATGCCGTCGCCTACTGACCTGCTCAGGCCGCATCCTGCGTCGCATCCGCCGCAAGCGCCTGGCGCGCTGCCGCCACGTCGAGGTCCATCTGACGGGCGAGCGCGTCCCCGTCGGCGAACGCCTTGTCGCCCCGCACGAACGCGATGAACATCACCTCGATCTCCTCGCCGTAAAGCGATCCGTCGAAATCAAACAGGAATGTCTCGAGCCGCACGTCCGTCCCACCGAATGTCGGTCGGGTTCCAAGATAGGCGGCACCATCGACGCGCGTATCGCCACGCCGCACGCGAACAGCATAGATCCCCGGAAGCAGGTCTGCGCCGTCGGGCATTGCGATGTTGGCCGTCGGAAATCCAAGCCCGGTTCCGCGTCCGTCGCCGTGCGCGACCGTGCCGCGTACAGACCACGGCCGCCCGAGCAAGCGCGCGGCCTGCGCAACTTCGCCCGCGCGTAGATGTGCCCGCACCTTTGACGAGGAATAAATCTCCGCACCATCGCTTTCCGGCGCAACGATAGACACGCCAAACCCGTGTTGCGCGCCAAATGTTTCCATCATCTCGGGCGTGCCACCGCGCTTGCGCCCAAAGTGAAAGTCGTAGCCGATAACCACATGCGACACGCCGAGCCCGGCAACCAGGACGTCCGCCACAAAAGCCTCCGCCTCAAGGCCGGCGAGTGCAGCATCGAACGGGACGATCACCGTGAAATCGAGACCCTGCGCTGCGAAGAGATCGACCTTCTGCGCGTCGCTCGTCAACTGAAAGAGCGGGGCAGCCGGCGCAAAGAACCGGCGCGGATGTGGCGAAAAACACATGACCCCGAACGGCGCCCCGGCATGCTGCTCAGCGATGCGGCTCGTCTGCGCGATAACCGCCTGGTGCCCACGGTGCACGCCGTCAAAATTGCCGATGGCAACAACGCTCCCGCGCAACGCCTCGGGCACATCCGTGTATGATCGCAGGGTCTTCATGCGCGTTGCCCTACCTGCCGCGCGCCGCGCCTGTCTACATCTGTGCGATCAATGCGTGGCACGACGTCTCGAAGCAACTCAGGCTTCCGGTCGGTTCGGGACCATAATCACCGCTTCACCGTCGAGCACTAGCGTGCTGCCGACATGACATCGACAGGCAAAGATCACCCGACGCCGATGCGGGATGAGTTCCTGCACCTCGACTTCCGTCACGACCTCACTGCCAATGAAGACAGGCGCCTTGAAGTTGAGCGTCTGCGAAATGTAGATCGCACCCGGCCCTGGCAGATGCATACCAAACACGGCAGAAACATAGCTCGCCGAGAGGATGCCGTGCGCAATGACCTGCTTGAACATCGTGCCGGCAGCATAGTCGTCATTGAGGTGGACTGGGTTGTGATCGCCGGAGATGTCAGCGAACGCCTGAATGTCATCGCGCGTCACGACACGGCGGATTGACGCAAGCTGGCCGACCTCGAGATCTTCGAAGAAGTAAGACCGCGGCACCGCGGATTGCGCGTCGCCCGGCGTGTGGGCCGCGGTATCAGCTGCCGTCGATGTCATTAAAGGCTCCCCAATCGTCGTGCGGCGCAACATATCGCCCGCGCATGGCAAGGCCAACAAAAGAACACCGCGTCATACACCTGTCACGCACATCCCGTATCGCATCCATAACGCGG
>JBCAXC010000032.1:0-11820 GCA_038534255.1 Pseudomonadota bacterium | reverse complement strand
CGCATCCAACCGAGCCTTGGCACGCACGCAATGCGAGCAGCCCTCCTTGCCAAAGACATGTGTGCCGGTCACCGCATGCCGCTGCGTGAAGGCCTCGATAACGGCCTCAGCGAGCACACCGCGGTTGAGCGCGTGGCCTTGGCCGATGATCTTGTCCTCGACCATCACGATCGGCGCATGCCAGCCGCCTTTCAGGATCGGCTTCCACCAGTTCGACAACCAGTCGAGCGTCTCGACCTCGACCGGCACACCCGCCAGCTCATTCGCCAGCGTGTCCTTGATGATATCGGCGGTCAGCGCACACTCACCGCAAGGGATTTTGACCTTGAAGGGTCCAAACTGACCTGCCCAACGATAAAGCGTAATCTTGACGGGTGCGGGCTGCGCTGCGGCGTTCGATGATGTGTGGGACATGGTCTCTCTCTCGGATCAACAGTGAAATGCGTTGAGGAGAGACCTATCCGTCACCGCCGCCATCGAGTGTGACTGCCGTCACAGGCGATGCCATTCATGGTCACAGATGCGTGAGCCCGCCGACGGACCGCGCAGGAAAGGCAGACTTACCGAAACGCCAACAATGCGATCGATCCGACCAGCAGCACGATGATGATCAACCAGATAATCGTGCCGCCGGAGAAGATCGCCCCCCGCGGCGCAGACTTCCGACGCGCCAGCTCCGCCTGCGCTAGCGCCCGTGCCTTGTCGCTCTCGCTGTCCTCGACAATATCCGCCAGATCATCGTCATCGAGATCGCTCAAAATTTTCGACGGATTATCCGACGCCGCCAACGCCGCCCCCATCGCTACGATGTCGAGCATGATTTTTACTCCTCACAGGCAGAACGACCAATACTGTGACACGGAACGGAGGCGATGTCGCTGAAAGCCTCACCTTTACGCTACACCTAGGCCCCGCGCCCCGGCCCGCCCTTCTTCTTGCCTTTGCGGTACTTCGCGCGGGCATCCTGGCCGGGGCGGCCCATGGTGGAGCGGGATTGGGGGCGTTTGGTTGGCGCCGCACCCGGCACGGGGACGGAAAGCGAGGCATGCGGCCCCATCTCGTCGAGGGTGGGCTTGTGCGGACCGCGGATCTTTTCTCCGTACGCACCGGCCTTCTGTTCGACGTCGAACTGCCGCGCCATCGGATCGTTCATCACGGCAAGTTCCGTTGCCTTGAGGCGTTGGAGCTCGTCCCGCAGGCGCGCCGCCTCCTCGAACTCGAGATCAGCCGCCGCGTCGCGCATCCGCTTCTCGACATCGGCAATGACCGCCTCGAGGTTGTGCCCGATGGTAGCGCCCTTGCCTTTTCCGCCCTTGCCCGCCTTGCCACCCGCGACACCGGCATCGACGGTCACATGATCGCCCTCGTAGATCGACTCCATGATGTCGCCGATCTGCTTCTTGACGCTCTCCGGCGTGATCCCGTTCGCCTCGTTCCACGCCATCTGTTTTTCGCGACGCCGCTCAGTCTCGGCGATCGCCCGCTCCAGCGAGCCGGTCATCTGGTCGGCATAGAGCAGCACACGCCCGTCGACGTTACGCGCCGCGCGTCCAATCGTCTGGACGAGAGACGTCTCCGAGCGGAGAAAACCCTCCTTGTCAGCATCCAGAATGGCGACGAGCGCACACTCCGGAATATCAAGCCCCTCACGCAGAAGGTTGATGCCAATCAGCACGTCAAACGCACCGAGTCGCAGATCGCGAATAATTTCGATCCGCTCAAGCGTATCGATGTCCGAATGCATGTAGCGCACACGCACGCCCTGCTCGTGCATGTATTCCGTCAGGTCTTCCGCCATTCGTTTGGTCAGCGTGGTGACGAGCGTGCGATACCCCTTCGCCGTGGTCTGCTTCACCTCGTCAAGCAAATCGTCGACTTGCGTCGTCGCCGGTCGCACCTCGACAACGGGGTCCACCAGACCGGTCGGGCGAATGACCTGTTCAGAAAAAACACCGTCAGTCTGCTCCAGCTCCCAGCTGCCCGGGGTCGCGGAGACATACACCGACTGCGGACGCATCGCGTCCCACTCCTCAAAGCGCAGCGGCCGGTTGTCCATGCAGGACGGCAGCCGGAACCCGTACTCCGCAAGCGTTGCCTTGCGGCGGAAGTCACCGCGAAACATGCCACCGAGCTGGCCGACCGTGACGTGGCTCTCGTCGACAAACACAAGCGCATTGTCCGGTAGATACTCGAACAGCGTCGGCGGCGGATCGCCCGGTGCGCGTCCAGTGAGATAGCGTGAGTAATTCTCGATGCCCGCGCAGGAACCGGTCGCCTCCATCATCTCGAGATCGAACATCGTGCGTTGCTCAAGCCGCTGCGCCTCGAGCAATTTTCCGGACGCATTCATCTCTTCGAGCCGCGCTTTCAGCTCCGTTCGGATCTGCTTCATCGCTTGCTGCAGCGTCGGCTTCGGCGTCACGTAATGCGAGTTCGCATAGACTTTAACGAGCTTGAGATCCTGCACCTTCTGCCCGGTCAACGGATCAAATTCCGTGATGCTCTCGACTTCATCGCCGAACATCGAGATGCGCCAGGCCCGGTCTTCATAGTGCGCCGGAAAGAGCTCAATCGTGTCGCCCCGCACGCGGAAGGTGCCGCGTGTAAAAGCCATGTCGTTGCGCTTGTATTGGAGTGCCACGAGATCGGCGAGCAACTGGCGCTGCGATATATGCTCCCCGACCTGAATGGCGAAGGTCATCGCCGTGTAAGTCTCGACGGAGCCGATACCATAGATGCACGAGACAGACGCCACGATGATCACGTCGTCGCGCTCAAGCAGCGCACGCGTCGCCGAGTGACGCATCCGGTCGATCTGCTCGTTTACGCTCGCCTCCTTCTCGATGTACGTGTCCGTCCGCGGGACGTAGGCCTCCGGCTGGTAGTAGTCATAGTAGGAGACAAAATACTCGACCGCATTCTCCGGAAAGAATGATTTAAACTCCCCATAGAGCTGAGCGGCGAGTGTCTTGTTCGGCGCGAGCACCAGCCCCGGCCGCTGCGTCTCTTGAATGATGTGCGCGACGGTGAATGTCTTGCCCGAACCGGTCACCCCGAGAAGCACCTGATCACGCTCATGCTCGCGGACACCCGCCGCCAGTTCGCGGATCGCTTGAGGCTGATCCCCTTTCGGATCGAACTCCGACGTCAGGGCGAACTTGACCCCGCCCTCAGACTTTTCGGGCCGCTCGGGACGATGCGGGACCCACGGCTTGTCTTCATAGTCCGGGTTGATCTGCGACTGGACGATCGGATGGCTGGTGATCAGCGGCTGAGACGCCTCAGCAAATCCGGCCCGCGCATCCTTGGCCGATGGCAGCAGCTTGCTCGCCATGCCGCCGCTGCGCACGTCCTCGTACATCTGCTGCCCGCGGATCGCCGGAAGTGATGAGAGCACCGGCTGCGTGTCTGGCGATGGCGCAGCCGGCTCCGGCGCATCGAGAGCGACGCTGTCCGAAGCCGCTGCTCCTTTCGACGCGCCGCCACGCCGTTTCGAAGTAGCCATCTTGCCGCGGAACGACGGCGCAACGCCCGGCGTGCCCGCTTCCGTCTCGGGCGGCGGCTGGACGGGTTTGCCCGCCTTCGGCCCCCGACCCGCAGCGCGTTTCGTCGGCGCCGCCTTCGCAGCACCCGCCTTGGATGGCGCAGATTTGGAAGCGGCCGATTTCGCCGCCGATGTCTTGGAGGTCGCCGCCTTGGTCGGTGTGGCGGGCTTGCGGGTCGCTTTTTTCTTTGTGTCGCTCATCGCCCGAATATGTGCCGGTCATCGCGCGCAATCAACGCCTGCCGACCGACCGTCCCGCATGCGCCCTTTGACAATGTGGAACGCGTTTCCTCACGGCGTGTTGTTCTCACATCGCCACACACCGTAATGGAGGTCTCCATGTTTGGCCGTATTCTCGAATGGTTCCGCCCGGCGCGCCCGCAATCCACTCCTCTGGATCAACAGACGTTGGGCGCCACGGACGCACGTCAGCAAAGCTTTCAGCAAGACGGTCGGAACGCACAGGCCAGCGTGGCACCAGAAAAAGACGAACCAACGGACATCATCCACCCGGCTTCAGTCGATGCACCGCCCCACCCGGAGCTTGCGGACGGAGAGCCCCACGCCGAGCACTACGATCGCTTCGATCACAACCGCTACACGGCCGACGACGTACCGCCATCGCGCCGAAATTGACCCGCAATGCGCTTGTCAGACTTTTGCCGGGGCGGGCTCACTGTCCATCAAAGCTGCAACGCTTTTCTGGCGCCCTAGCTGTTTCACCGCGTTGGACGCCACGACCATATGCCGCTCGGCATAGGCCTGATGATTCTCCTCGATCTTGTCGAGGTCGTAGACATAGTTGACCATCAGTCCGAAGGCTTGCGTCCGCCCGCGGTCTGACAGATCGCCGAGCCAGTTGATCCGGTCCAGCCGCGCACCATTACCGAGATGGAACCGTTGCACTGGGTCATACGGATGGCCGCTGCGGTGCTTGGCATCAAGAAAGTAGCGCGCCGCCAAGCCGGTCAGCGGACCACGCAGACGCGTCGCCAGCGCCTCGTCCTGATACCAGTCATCATCGCTTAGCCGCGCGAGATCCTGCGCCAAATCAGCCGATTGCATTCCGGACGCGCGCGCCGTTTCCAGGTCGTCCAACACCTCACGCTCCGCCCACCTACGAAATGTTGGCACCGGCGAGAGCGTCGCGAACCGCTTGAGATGCGGCAACTCAAGAAGCAGTTCCCTTGCCACCTGCTTGATCAGGAAATTGCCGAACGAGATTCCGGCCAGCCCCTTCTGGCAGTTCGAGATCGAGTAGAAGATCGCGGTGTCTGCCTCGTCAGCGCTGATCTGCTCGCGTTCGGTCGCGAGGATCGGCGCGATTGCATCCGCCATGCCTTTGACGAGCGCCACTTCGACGAAGATCAGCGGCTCGGCATTCAGCGCCGGATGAAAAAACGCATAACAGCGCCGATCCGCAGGCTCGATCCGCCGCCGCAAATCATTCCAGCTCCGGATTTCATGCACCGCTTCGTAGGCAATGATCTTTTCCAGAATGTTCGCTGGCGTGTTCCAGGTGATTGGCTCAAGCACCAGGAAGCCACGGTTGAACCACGACCCCAGCAGGTGACCGAAATCGTTGTCGACATCGCGCAGCTCGCTTTGCGCTTGGACATGAGGCAGCAGGTCGGCCCGCATCTGAACGAGGCGCTCCGTCCCGCGTGTCGTGCGGTTGAGCTTGCGGATCAATTCCTGACGGCGCGGTTCCGCAACCTGATGGAGCCTTGCAGCCTCCCCTGCGGTTGGATTGCCCCGGTAGTGCGCAATTGCCTGATCCACCGCCGAGAGATCAGGACCAAAGTTCTGGGCCAACTGGGAGAAAAATCCTGCGCGGTCGTCGTCGCTCAGTGTATCGTATGCGTCAAACAGTTGATCGGCGATCGCAAGTTCCGACGCCTCACCACTCTGGTCCAGCAACTGCTCCGCAAGTCGCACCGGGTGTGCTCCGCTGCCACGCGGATCATTCCGATCCAGCAGGAAACGGCTACGCTCAGCGATTGAATTGAGAAGATCACCCAGAAAACTGGTCATGCGTGCACCCCGGTAGAATTGGGCGATCCGGCATTGACCTCCGCCCCACTTCGACTCGGAGCGTAGTCGAAGAGTTCAAAGCTTTCTTGAACATCCCCGCGCCGAGGCAAAGGCCGGATGGGGCCGGGTTTACCCGGCCCCATCCCTTGGGTCTTTAGACCTGAATGCCGCGCACTTCAGCGTTGATGTGCGCGACGTGATCGTTCTCAAGATCAAGCGCGAAACCGAGCCGTTCAAGGAACGACTGCTCGGCGGCGTTGTCGCCAACAATCGTCATCCGCGCCGCCGTGTAGACTTGCGCGGCCTGCTGCTCTGTCATCACACGATCGGCCAGGTCATCAACGGAAGCCGGATTCTCGAACTCGGCGCTCAGGAAATCTGCCGCGTCCGCACTCATGCCCGCATCACGGATCCCGCCCATGATCGCCGCACGCTCGTCCGCATCGATATGTCCGTCCGCTGCTGCACCCGCGATCATTGCACGCAACAGAAGAGTTGCATCGTCACTCGTCACACGCTGGACCGCATAATCGGAATCTTCCGGCGGGACTTCGGGCGCATCCTGACGGCTCGTAATCAGCGGCCGACCGTTCTGATGGTTTTGGTAGGCCTTGTAGGCAAGCCCCGCGATAAGCGCGAGACCACCAAGCTTCGCTGCACCGGTAGCCACACTGCGCCCGGACCGCGTCCCAAGAAGAATGGCGCCAAGTCCGCCGAGGATACCGCCCGCGGCCATCTTGTTGTCGCCGGCCCACTGCTTGGCCTGCTCCAGCAGTTCAGCCGACGAGCCACCTCCGAACTGCTCCAGCATAGTGTCCAGTGCATCGCTGGCACCGGTGCGTTCATTCAGATTTTGCGCGCCGTCACGCACGCCACTGCTTGCCTGACCAAAAATATCCTGCAGGCCACGTCCGAAGTCGGTCCCGCCGACCTCACGGACTTTCTCGCGCGCGGTCTGACCGCCTTCCGAGGCAGCACCGATCAACGTATCGAGAAGTTGCTTGGCATCGAACATGGGGGGGAAAAGCTCCTGAATTCCAAAGGACTACAGGAGTGTGTAGCGCACACGTCGTGTGCTGAAAACCGCGTTGATGGCCGAGCGGATGCTATTTGACCGGGGTCAGCCCACCGAAGACAGGCAGCCGGGCGACTGTCTTGGGCTCGAGTACATCGGGCTCAACCTCGACGCGCACGAAATTCGGCACGCTGGCGACCTCCGGGGCGCGTTCTCCGCCAATCCGCGTCATCAGATCAGCCGGGACCGCGAGCGAACCGGTCGTGATTGCAAATGTCAGCGCAGCAAGGCTGACGGTCAGCACCGTAAAACCAATCCCGCCAGATCGTGACACCGGTCGCGCATAGCTGAGTTGCACACCCTGACGCTGTGTCGTGACCCGGGCAGGGACCATATGCTTTGCTGGAAAAGCGGGCTTATGCATGGGTGTCCTGACGGTCCGGCAACTGCGCTGCATGGGGGCAATCTCGTTGTATGGTGCAACTGCACAGACTAAAATTGTATGAACGTCTGTTGCTTAATGAGACCCGGTCCGCGCATCGAGGTCTCCCGGGCCCGTCTTGCAAGTGCAGAGCCATAGTCATCCGCGCACCTGCCCTGCAGCCTCAGACCTCTGCCAACTGCCTTCGTGCCTGAGAGAGGGCCGTATGTTTACCGTTGCTGCGCTCTACCGCTTCACAGCGATCTCCGATCCCGCGGCGCTCCGCGGACCGCTTCATGCGCTCTGCGTCGAAGCCGGACTGTCTGGCACGCTGCTGCTGGCGACCGAGGGCATTAACGGAACCGTGGCCGGTCCACGCGCGGGCGTTGACCGCCTGACGGACTGGATTCGCACCACGATCCCGGACTGCGAGCGTCTCGACGTCAAATATTCCTCCGCCGAGACCAATCCGTTTCTGCGCATGAAAGTGCGCCTCAAGAAGGAAATCGTCACGATGGGGCGATCCGACATCGACCCGCGCAGAAGCGTCGGGACATATGTCTCTGCGCAAGAATGGAACGCACTCATCGGCGACCCCGACACGATCGTCATCGACACCCGCAACGACTACGAAGTGGCCATCGGGACGTTCGAAGGCGCACGCGACCCGAAAACCCGGACTTTTCGCGAATTTCCCTCCTGGGCTGAAAGCGCCCTTCCCACGCCAAACACGCGCCACGGAGAACGCGACGGCAATTCAACCGATCGACCGCAAAAAATCGCAATGTTCTGCACCGGCGGCATTCGCTGCGAGAAGGCGACGGCTTTCCTGAAGCAGCAGGGCCATGCCGAAGTCTACCATCTCGAAGGAGGAATATTGCGCTATCTCGAGACCGTCCCGCCGGAGGAAAGCCTGTGGCGCGGCGAATGTTTCGTGTTTGACCAGCGCGTTTCCGTTACGCATGGCCTCGCTGAAGGAAGTTACGACCAATGCTTCGCTTGCCGACACCCGCTGAGCGAGGCGGAGAAAAAGAAACCGGAGTACAAGGTTGGCGTTTCCTGTCCCCGCTGTTTTGATCGCACGAGCGCGGAGCGAAAATCTGGGCTCGAAGAGCGCCAGCGCCAGATCGGTTTCGCCACTGCCCGCGGCACCCTTCATCTCGGTGCCCCGCCACAATCGGTTGCGGCCGATCAGCCCGCAAATGCGCAAGTGCCTGTAAAATCAAAGAAATCGTGATCGGAAGTTCAGGCGCGTTGCGTTGCATGCGCACGCATGGGCTGGTAGCTCTTCATCCGTAAGCGGGACGACAGGTAGCAACCGAAACGTGCCAGGAAAGGAGACGCACCGATGTGCGATTATTCTCTCGAAGCTTACAAGACGCGCCCGGCTCACGTTGGCGAAACGATCCGGACCCAGCGATTTCCGAGTGGCAGCATCGGGTTTGTCGCGCCGGAAAATGAGACCGTCGCTGTTTGCCTCGCATCGGACACAACACTCGAATTGACACATGTACCCGCCTCAGTGGTGCGAGCTGACGGGCAACGCGCTGCAAAGATGCACGCCACTTTTCTGCAACTCGACACGACCGCGTATCGCGATGCCGTTCGGCTTGCCAATGGTCATGTCGTCACGTTGCAGCAACTCGGCGCCGGTGTGATTGCCCGCGTCGTCGACACACTCACGGGCGCGATGAGCGACACTGAAGCGTCGCGCCAGAACGTGAGCGAGCGCGCACTCGAGGACGGCGTCGCCTGACACACACAGCGACCAACAGCGCTGCACATCGCAAAGGGTGTGCAGCGCGCACGATCATCACATCAGTGTTCGGCACCCACCTGCATCGTGTCACCTTCCGCCACTTCGGCACGGGCCGCGATACAGTCGCGAATTCCTTCGCGCCACGGCGGCAACGTGAGGCCGAAAACCCTCTCGAGTTTTGCGCAGGAAAGCTGTGCATTCGTCGGGCGCGGCACACGGGATGGAAATTGACCGGATTGCACAGGCGATACCGCGCTGCTCTGTGCGCCATTCCCGCTACGCATCGCGTCGACGATCGCCGTTGCCATCTCGTGCCGCGACGCGGAACCTGCCCCCGCCGCGTGGTATATGCCCCACGCCGGATCATCCGCGTCGCGTCCAACAATCTGACCGCAAAGATCGAGGATCACGGTTGCCAGATCCGGCGCGTAGGTTGGCGATCCGACCTGGTCTGTCACCGCCTCAATCGGCGCCCCGTCGCGGGCCCGCCCGGCAATCGCATCGACAAATCCTGAACCGTCCGCGCTATAAACCCAGGCCGTCCGCAAAATAATATGGCGGGGGTTCGCAGCCGCCACCGCGCGCTCCCCGGCAAGTTTCGTTGCGCCATAAACGCACTGCGGATCCGGTGCGTCGTCCTCACCCCACGGACGCTCACCCGTCCCATCAAACACGTAATCCGTCGACAGGTGGATGAGTGGCGCGCCGTGGTCGGCCGCCGCCTCGGCCATCATCCGCGCGCCGTCACAGTTCAGCGCCTGCGCTTCCGTAACATCCTCCTCCGCCCCATCGACATCCGTGTAGGCCGCTGCATTGATGATCACATCAGGCGACGCATCCGAAAGGGCACGACGCAACGTCGGTTGCTCGCACAAGTCGCGCGCCGGACGCCCGACAGCAAACGAGGTCACATCGGCCCGCCCCGGCACCATCGACACCAGCGCCTTCGCGATTTGCCCCTGCCAGCCGCAGATCAGTAGTCGCATGTCGTGGACGTCCCCTGCAGATCGGTCGAATGGCGCTGCGCTTGGCGACCGCCAACCAGTACTTCCGCCCAAAACCCGAGCATTCGGCGGGCATGTGGAACACGCGTTGTAGCAACCCTAACGGCACGTGTCGGATTAGACGAAATATCTTCTCAAAGGCGACATTAGAGTTAACCGTTTTTTTCATCTCCAACCCTAGTGTTCAGCCTACGGTTTGATCAGCCTGGGTGCGACACATGTTGGATGCGGTTTTCGAGGGGAAGGGTTCGGCTTCACTGCTCGGACAGTATTCCGAATCTCTCGGGCAGGCGGTGTTGCGTCACCGCGCGCACTGGGCTGAGCATTCCGCCCGTGTCGAGGCCGAACTCGCGAACCAGATGAAGTCCGAGTTCATCGCGAACATGAGCCATGAGTTGCGCACGCCACTCAACACGATCATCGGCTTTTCGAAGCTGATCTCCGACAGTCAGAACCGCAAGCTCTCTGAGGAAAACATCGTCGAGTACGCGACGATGGTGAATAGCGCGGCTGAGCACCTCCTCTCCGTAATCAACGACATCCTCGATATCTCGAAGATCCAGTCTGGCAAGTTTGAGCTTGATCGCCAGCCGACCCAGCTCGACGAAGTGATGTCGGCATCCCTCGCGTTCTTCAAACTGAATGCAGAGGAAAAAAACATTCAGCTGATTAGCCACCTCGGCGAAGACGTCCCGCCGATCCTCGGCGACAGCGTGAAGATCAAGCAGGTTCTGATGAACCTGATCGGCAATGCCGTGAAGTTCACCCCGGAATCCGGGCGGGTCGAAGTGTTCGTCAACGCCACGACATATGGCGTCGTGGAGTGCATTGTCCGCGACACTGGCATCGGCATGACGGAAGAAGAAGTCAGCGTTGCGCTCACCCCGTTCGGACAGGTGGATGGCTCGCGCACGCGCTGGCGTGAAGGCACAGGCCTCGGCCTGCCCATCGCAAAAGCGCTGGTCGAACTGCACTACGGCGGCTTTTCGATCTCGAGTGTACCCGGTGTCGGAACGGAGATTATTGTCTCCTTCCCTGTTATCAAACAGGACGGCGACGACCTGAGCGACTTTGACGAGTTCGGCGCCACGCCGGCCGGCGCATTTTTCCCCATGGACACGGGAGCCGCACCGATCGGTGGCTCTGACGCGCCGCTCCCGCCCGCGAGCTTTGGCAACTCCGAAATGAGCGAGCCGCCGGCACCGGTAGCCCCGACCCACAGAACAGCACCCGACCGTGAACCGGTTGCGGACCTGTTCGAAGATACACCTCTGATGGCAGAGATACTCCAACCATGAACATGCACAGCGATGCGATGAGCTTCGGCGCGGATCAGCCGCTCGGAGAAGACAACTGGATTGGCCGGATCGTTTCGGTCACAGGCTCGAAGGCGATCGTCCTGCTTGACAACCACAAGTTGTCGTCCATCGACCAGGCGCATAACCGCCCGGAGATGGGCACCCTGCTCGCGCTCGACACTGACCACTCCGTCAGCCTCGGCCTCGTCTCGGCATTGAGCGTGCCCGTCCCGGCGCAGCGCGAGGACGATACGGAGATCTGGATCGCCGAGTTGAGCCTCGTTGGTGAACTCGTGAAAGACGCCGACGGCGTACCGAGCAAGTTCAATAGAGGTGTCTCGACCTACCCGGGCCTTGGCGCCCTTGCCCGTCTCGCGACCAAGGAAGAGCTCGCGAAATCATTCTCGACAGATGGTGAGCACGCGGTCTGCGTTGGCGCCATCCGTCAGGATGCGTCAATCCCCGCGATGGTCAAGACCGATGACCTCCTCGGCAAGCACTTCGCGATCCTGGGGACGACCGGCACCGGGAAGTCCTGCACGACCGCCCTTATTCTCCGCGCTATTCTGGAGAAAAATCCGGCCGCCCATCTCGTTATGCTCGACCCACACAACGAGTATTCGACGTGCTTCGGCAATATGGCGGAGGTGATCTCGCCACGGAACATGCAGCTGCCGCACTGGCTGCTGACCTTTGAGGAACTCGTCGAAGTCCTGATTGGCGATCCAACGGACCGCAAACAGGA
>JBCAXC010000031.1:0-11970 GCA_038534255.1 Pseudomonadota bacterium | reverse complement strand
CAAACATGGTGCGTGTCGCGTTCATCGCCGACGATGGTTCGGCACTGCACTAGGTATAGCCTGACCAAAGCCAAAAAGGTTGTCAGGATTTAAATCCACGAGTGATGGCTTTACGCGCTGGAGGCGGCGTCGCGGATCTGTTCGGCTGTCTCAAGGTCGACGGAGACCAGCTGGCTGATGCCCTTTTCCATCATCGTCACACCGAATAGCCGGGCCATGCGCGCCATCGTATTCGGGTGATGGGTGATGACGAGGAAACGCGTGTCGGTGGAACGCGCCATCTCTTCCATCAGGTTGCAGTAGCGATCCACGTTGGCGTCATCGAGTGGGGCATCGACCTCGTCGAGGACGCATATGGGCGACGGGTTCGTCAGAAACACCGCGAAGGTGAGTGCCGTCGCGGTCAGCGCTTGCTCGCCACCTGAGAGCAGGCTCAACGTGTTCGGCTTCTTGCCGGGCGGGCGGGCGACAATTTCGAGACCGGCGTCAAGCGGGTCATCGCTGTCGACGAGCTTCAGCCGTGCCTCCCCGCCGTTGAACAGCGTTGAGAACAGGCGCTGGAAATGGCCATCGACCTTCTCGAAGGCATCGAGCAAACGTCGCCGCGCTTCGCGATTGAGCTGAGAGATTCCTTGCCGCAATTTGGCGATCGCTTCTTCGAGGTCGGTGCGCTCGGTCTCCATGCTCTCGAACTGCGCAGTGACCTCGTCGAGTTCTTCTTCGGCCCGCAGATTGACGCCGCCGAGCCGTTCGCGATCGGCCTTGAGACGCTCGACAGTGCGGGTGAGTTTGTCACGCTCTGGGAGATTGTCAGGATCGACGGCACCGGCGTGCTGCAAACACTGGTCAGGCATACACTTAAGGGTCTCGCGGATCAGGCGTCCGTGTTCGGCCATCCGCTCGCGCGCCGCATCACGCTGCGCCTCCATGCGGGCGCGCTCCTCGCGTCCATCGGCAACGGCAGACTGGGCGGCGCGCAACGTCGCATCAGCCTTGCGCAAGCTGGTGTCCGCCAGCGCAAGTTTGTCCGCTGCGTCCTTGCGGGCCTGCTCTGCCCGCGTAATTTCACTGCGCAAGCGCTCCTGACGCGCCGCGATCTCATCCGGCACGGCGCGCAGCACTTCGATGTCTGCAGCGTTTTTCTCTGCGCGCGCTTTCAGCTTTGCGGTCTGGCCGGCGGCGCTTTCCTGTCGGTCATTCCAGCGCGCGATTTCCGTTGCCTGCTGCGCGATCTGTGATGCGCGGTCGGCGCGCAGTGCTTTTGCGCGCGCCGCATCCGTGCGTCGTGTGACCGCGGTCTCGCGCGCCTCCGTCACGTGCGCCAACAACGCTTCGACCTTTGCCTGCAGCTCAACGCCTACGGTGTCATCGGGTGCAGCCGCCTGGATTTTCTCCGCTGCGTGCTCGGCGTCCTCACACTCGGTCACCAGGCGCTCGAGCTGGGCAGAGGTCTTGGCGAGCCGCTCGCGCGATTGCTGGCCAATCTTTTCGAGGCGGGCGAGTTCATCGCGCCGCGCCGCGAGTGTGCGTTGCGCCTCGCGGAGTGCATTGCGGCAGGTGATGTCTTCTTGCTGCGCCTGTTTGCTCGCCTGCGTCGCGCGCTCGCTTACCTTGCGCGCGCGTTCAAGGGCCGTCGTCGCGTCAGCGATTTCCCTGTTCAGCTCTTCGATGCGGTTGCGGGCGGCGAGGCGACGGGCGGCCGGTGTCTGTGCGCCGGCCCGCATCACGTAACCATCCCAGCGCCAGAGCGATCCTTCTCGCGAGACCAGTCGCTGACCAGAGGAGAGATATTGCTGGCACTCCGCGCCCACACTTTCATCCACCAGCCCGACCTGGGACAGACGACGGATGAGCGCCGGCGGGACATCGACAACGGTTGCGAGCGGCGTGGCGTCGGCTGGCAACTCCGGTCCGGGCACGGCATCGAGATCAGTTCGCCAGAATGTCTCCCCGTCACGCTCGCGGTGTGCGTCTGCGACGAGCGCCGCATCGAGATCATCGCCAAGTGCAGCGGCGAGTGCCGCTTCATATCCAGGCGTGACAGAGACCGCATCTGAGGCTGTCTGCTCGGCGTCATCCTGCTCCGGTCCGAGCGTCCGAACCAGCGCGTCACGTTCGGCCGTGCGCGTGTTGAGACGTTCGCGCTGGGCGCCATGCGCGTCGGCAGCTTCACGCTCGGCTTCGCGCGCCTGAGCCGCGTTTTCTTCCGCATCGGTTGCTTCGCGCTCGAGGCTTGCCAAGGCGTCTGCCTCAGCGTCGATCTGTGTCGAGAGTGCTGCAGCGGTGGCGAGTTCCGGGGCTGAGGCGCTTGCGTCATCGCGTTGGCGCTGCAGATCGTCCCGCTCGCGGATGAGCCGCTCGCGCCGGGTCTCCGCTTCTCGCACCCGCCCGGCATACGCCTTGCGCTCGGCCTCAGCTTCGGCCAACGCCGCACGCTGCGTCGCCAGATCCGCCTCGACCGCGCCCAGTTCTTCGTCAGCCTGCAAGCAAGCGAGATCTGCTTTTTTCTCCGCCGCAGCGTCATCATCCGCGCTTGCAAGCAGGGCGTCCCGATCCTGCGACAGGCGGGCGATCTCGGCCTCGGCTTCCGCGACCATTGACGCTTCCCGCGTCAGATCATTCGCCAGTTGCTCGGCGACGCTCGCGAGTTCTGCCTGTCGCGTGGCCGCACGCTCGTGTTCCTCAGAGAGGTTTTCGTTCTCGATCTTGAGGCGCTGGAGGGCGGCGGCGCGTTCGGCCTCGCGGTCTCGCAACGGCTGGAGGGCGCGGTTGGCCTCAAACTGCGCACGCTGCGCCGCGGACTCGGCTTCCGTCGCCTCGGCGAGTGCGCGCACGACGCCATCCAGACCGTTCTCGATACCGGTGACAGCTGCGCTGACATCACACCAGCCGAGATGGAGCAAAATTGCCTCGGCCTCGCGGATCTCTCCGGCGATCTCCTTGTAGCGTTTGGCCTGACGCGCCTGACGTTTCAGTCCGTTGATCTGGCCGTTGAGCTGACCAAGCAAATCGTCCATGCGCTCCAGATTGCCATCGGCGGCACGCAACTTGATCTCGGCCTCATGGCGGCGCGTGTGGAGACCGGCGATACCTGCCGCATCCTCGAGAATGCGGCGGCGCTTTTCCGGCTTTGCAGTGATCAGTTCGCCAATCTGACCCTGGCGGACAAGTGCATGCGAACGGGCCCCCGTTGCTGCGTCCTCGAAAAGCACTTTCACATCGCGGGCACGCACTTCCTTGCCGTTCACACGGTAGACCGAGCCCGCCTCACGCTCGATGCGGCGCGTGATCTCGATCGTGTCGCTGTCATTGAACTCAGCCGGGGCGGAGCGCGATGTGTTGTCGAGCGAGATCATGACTTCGGCAGCGTTGCGTGCCGGGCGATGATCCGTGCCGGAGAAAATCACGTCGTCCATCGAAGAGGCACGCATGCTCTTGTAGGACGTCTCGCCCATGACCCAGCGCAGCGCTTCGAGCAGGTTGGATTTGCCACAGCCGTTCGGACCGACAACTCCCGTGAGCCCCGGTTCGATTATCAGGTCCGTCGGCTCCACAAAGGATTTGAAGCCAATCAGTCTGAGGCCCTTGATCTGCAAGGTCGTACGTCTCCGTGACGAGAGGCGGCGTGCGGGCGTTCTCCACGACGCCACTGCGCCTTGTCTCAGGTCTCGCGAAGCGGATCAACGCAAAGGGACTGAAATCCTCAGACTTGGATGAACGGCGCAATGAGGCGAGAGCACCGGGCGCGGTTTATTGTGCCGAGGCGGTCTGGCCGGAGAGCTGCGGGTCAATCAGGCGACGCATATCCTCGATCGACTGGAAGGAGCGGACATGCGTCGTGTTGATGAAAAACGTCGGTGTTCCGATCACGCCAAGTTCGCGACCACGATTCTTTTGCCACGTGATGCCGGCGATGAGTTTTTCATCCTTCAGGCAGGCATCGAATGTGGCGCGCGACATGCCGGCCTTCGCTGCAACAGCGTAAATCTTGTCCGTACGTACGTCCTGCGAGACCCAAGACCCCTGGTTCTTGAGATAGAGGTCGTAGAGCCTGAAATAGTCACCCTTGGGTGCGCAGCGGGTGATGAGCGCCGCGTTGCCCGAGGAGCGGCCGATCGGGAACTCCCGCAGGATGTAGTGGACCTTGCCGGTGTCGATGTATTCGCGCTTGAACGTGGGCCAGGTCTTTTCCCGAAACGCGCGGCAATGCGGGCAGGTCCACGAGCCGTACTCGATGACGGTCACCCGCGCATTCGGATCGCCCATTGCACGCTCTTCGAGCGGACCGGTTTGCTTGAGCTGGGCGAGCGTCGGGTTCTTGATCACCACCCGGGTGGGGCCAGCGGAGGCCGGAACAGCGTCTCGCGAAAATACCGATGCGGTCGCTGCGTTTGTGCTGGAGGAGCTCGACTGCAGGTTGGACGACAGCGGATCAGCGCCGGGGGTGCAGGCGGCCACACCGAGCGTTAGCGACGCCACAACCGCGCCTGCACGTGCACGGCAAGCGATATCGCGACGTGACAGCATGCAATACTCCGAATGCTGAACGGCGTGACGCGTTCCTGATCAACCGGCTTTCAGAAGCGAATCGATGGCGGCCGAGACGGCACCGACGCTCAGGTTGCCATTAAACCTGCGTCCGTTGATGAACAGCGTCGGTGTTGAGCGCACGCCGAAATCCTGACCGCGTTTGCGCACGTCGAGGATGCCCTGCACCATCTTCTGGTCTTTCAGGCACGTGTCGAACTGCTCGCGCGTGATCCCGGCCTGCTTGGCGAGTTCGCGCAGTGGCGGCACCGGATTGCCGCCGCTGAACGCCCACTTCTCCTGCTGTCTGTAAAGCACGTTCGAGAATGCGTAGTGCTTCTCGGCGCCGGCGCAGCGGGCGAGCATGAAGGCTGCGGTCGCGAGCTGATCCAGCGGGAACTCCCGCATGATGAAGCGCACCTTACCGGTATCGATATACTTTTCCTTGATCGGGCCGAGGACATTGTTGTGGAAGCGCGCGCAGTGCGGGCAGGTCATAGACGCGTACTCGACGATCGTAACGGGCGCGTCGTCCTTGCCGACGCTGTTCTCCGGAAGTTCGCCGGCTTTCATGAAATCGTCGAGATCGACCTGAGCGCCAAGATTGGCTTCCTGCGCGGCGGCCGGTGCATGCCATGTAAGTGTCGCGATACCGGCGGCACCGAAGCTGCCTGCAAGACCGGCGACGACGCTGCGGCGGTCCGGCCCGGCGTTTGACAGGGCGCTTGCGTCTGTTGGGCTCTTGATGGTCATCGACGATCTCCGGTCTTGTTGGCAGCAGCGCTCGGGCGCGCGTCGCGTCGTATCTCAACGATCAGCTAGCAGTCTGTTGCCCTCTCAATATGGCGTGTCATGTGAAAAACACACCATTTGCGGGCGATATCGTTCAAAAAAACGTGTCGGTACGTTTGCGGAGGCGGCCTCAGCCATCGACGCGGCGCGCGAGGCTGGCCAGTGCGTTGCGCAGTCGATCGTCTGCCACGGTTGCGACGTCGCGCTGCGCGAGTTTGTTGGCCCGACGGGGCATCTGGTTTGTCGGGCGGCGCGCCGGGCTCGTGGCGAAGGTGTGCGCTTCAGATAACGGCGCCTGCAGGACCCTCAGTTCGCCAATCGCGCGGTAGCCGAAGTACTGGTTGATGCGACCGAGGATCTGGTCCGAGCGGTGCTGGAGTTCGAGCGCGAGCGGGCCATCCACACGGAGGACGAGCGTGCCGGCCCGATGGGTCTGACGGTTGGCTGCGCCACGACGTTTGCTTGAGTTCGACTCAGCGTCCAGCAGATCATCATCGCTCAGTTTTGGCCATTTGACGCGTTCCGGCGATGTGAAGCGCGCCAGTTCAACGCCGATGATCGCTTCCCATTCGGTGAGCAATGCAGCAGCGGGGAAGCCGAATTTCTGGAAGGCGCTTCGCGTCACATCGGGCAGCAGTGCGGCGAGCGGCCTCGCGCGTGTCTTTCGCCGCATGGTTGTTGCGTAGGCCATTGCGGCTCTCCCGAGTGTCCCGATGTTGCGGATGAGTTGCTGCGGCAATCAGACAGTGATTTCAGCGCAACTGCGGTTCCAACGCGCAGGCCTGCAGACTAGCATGGCGCTGGTGATTCGCGGGGCACAGCCGGAGTGTTGTTGATGAGTTTGCCGACAGATGCACGCCCGCGCAGGCGGCAGAAGGTCGACGACCGACGATCGGACGCCTCGACGAAAGCGACGGCGCCAAGATCCGGCAAACGACGCTCGGCCAAGACGTCTCGCCGCGGTGTTGCGGGCAAGGTTCCGCCGATCGCGGAACTTCTGCTCAGCTGGTACGCGGGTGAGCGACGCGATCTACCTTGGCGAGCGGCGCCCGGCGAGATGGCGGACCCGTATCGAGTGTGGCTCTCTGAGATCATGCTGCAGCAGACTACGGTGAAGGCCGTCGTCCCATTCTTCGAGAAGTTCTGCCGCCTGTGGCCGACCGTCGAGGCACTTGCCGCGGCGGACCGGGAAGACGTGCTGACGGCGTGGGCCGGGCTCGGCTACTATTCACGTGCGAACAATCTGCACGCCTGCGCGCAGATTGTTGCGGCGGAGCACAGCGGGCAGTTCCCGCCGGACGAGCTTGATCTGCGAAAATTACCGGGCATCGGGCCGTATACCGCTGCGGCGATTTCCGCGATCGCATTTGCGCGCAAGGCCACACCGGTCGATGGCAATATCGAGCGTGTCATGGCCCGCGTTTTTGCCTGCGAAGAGCCGCTGCCAAAGGCCAAGCCGAAGCTCAAGGCACATGCAGAGAGCGTGACACCGGCGATGTTCGCCGGGGATTTTGCGCAGGCGCAGATGGACCTCGGGGCGACGATCTGCACGCCGCGCAATCCCTCCTGCATGATGTGCCCGTTAAAGGATCATTGCCGCGCGCGCGCCCTCGGCATCGAGGCGACGTTGCCGCGCAAACTGGCGAAGGCCGCGAAGCCGGAGCGTTCGGCGCTCGCGTTTGTCGCGGTGCGCGAGGACGGGTGCGTTCTGCTGCGCAAACGCGCGCCAACGGGCTTGCTCGCCAACATGATCGAGGTGCCGTCCACGACCTGGGATGAGACGCCCGTCATGCGCGATGTTGCGCTCAAATCACCCCCCGTGAAAGCCTCGTGGTGGGATGTGCCCGGGGTTGTCGTGCATACGTTCACGCACTTTCGCCTGACAGTCGACGTCGTGCGGGCGGTTGTTCCCGCCTCTGCGCCGTTGACGCTTTGGGCCGAGCAGGATCGTTGCCGCTGGGTGCACCGCGATGCACTCGACGACCAGGCGCTACCGAGCGTCATGAAGAAAATTCTCGTACACGGACTGGACGGCCTCGCCGCGCGGTGAAGCCAAAGCCGGTGAAGCCCGCCAACAATCTGATGCTCAACATTCGAGGACTAACATGACGGTTGAGCTGAAAGATCTCGTTCAGCGTTCCGGGGCGCACGATCTTACGATCCGCGGGGATTCGGGAGGACGGATCGACGGTCTGACGGCTGACAGCCGTGACGTCACTTCCGGATTTCTGTTCGCCGCGCTGCCGGGCACGCAGGTCGATGGCGCTCGGTTCGTGCCGATGGCCTGTGACCAGGGAGCGGCGGCGGTTTTGCTGCCTCGCGATACCGCCGAGGCGACGATGCGCGGAATCCCCGATGGTGTCGCGGTTTTGCTGGCGGACGACCCGCGGCGGGCGCTCGCCAAGCTCGCAGCGGCCTTCTACGCCGCGCAGCCGGAAACAATTGTCGCGGTAACCGGCACGAACGGAAAAACCTCCGTCGCCGCGTTCGTTCGCCAACTCTGGGCGTTCGCCGGCAAGCGCGCGGCGAGCCTGGGCACCGTCGGGCTGGTGACGCCCGATCGCATCGACACGTCGGCACATACGACGCCCGAGCCGGTTACGCTTCACCGCATGTTGCACACGTTGGCAGGCGAAGGGATCACGCACGCAGCACTCGAAGCCTCGAGCCACGGGTTGCAGCAGCGGCGGCTCGATGGCGTACAGATCACGGCAGCCGCCTTCACCAACATCTCGCGCGATCATCTGGATTATCATCCGACGTTCGAAGATTATTTCTCCCAGAAGTTGCGGCTTTTTGAAGAGCTGGTCGCAGCGGATGGAGTGGCCGTCGTCGATGCGGACAGCCCCGGTCTCGAACAGGTCTGCGCTGTCGCAAAGGCGCGCGGTCTACGACTGCTGACGACGGGGCGCGCGGGCGCCGATGTGCAGATCGCGCGGATAACGCCGGATGGCCTCGCGCAGCAATTGACGCTTGTCTGCGGTGGGGAAACACTCGATGTGCGCCTGCCGCTGGTTGGCGGCTTTCAGGCTTCGAATGTCGCGGTCGCCGTCGGGCTGTGTGTCGCCTGCGGTGCCACGGCGGAAGATATTATTCCGGGGATCGCGTCGCTCGAGGGCGCGCGCGGACGGCTGGAACCTGTGGGTCAGACATCGCAGGGTGCCGGCGTGTTTGTCGATTATGCGCATACGCCGGATGCGATCTCGACAGCGCTGTCTGCGCTGCGGCCATACGCGTCCGGTCGACTGATTGCCGTCTTCGGCTGTGGTGGTGATCGTGATCCTGGCAAGCGACCGGAAATGGGACGTGCGGCGGCGGAGGGTGCGGATGTCGTGATCGTGACGGATGATAATCCTCGCACCGAGAATGCAGCGGCAATTCGAGCGAGTGCCCTTTCTGGCGCCGGCGACGCGCAGGAGATTGGTGATCGGGCGGAGGCGATTGCGCAGGCGATTGCGCAAGCCAAGGCCGGAGATGTGATCCTGATCGCCGGCAAGGGGCACGAGACCGGCCAGGAGATTAATGGTGTGAAGCATCCCTTCGTTGACCATGACGCTGCGGCAGCCGCTATCGCAGGCGAGGACTACCGCCCATGAGCGATCCACTCTGGACGGCGGGCGCTGTTATCATGGCCGTCGGCGGTTCTGGTGCGCTGCCGCCCGAGACGCACATCACATCTGTCTCGATCGACACACGCACGCTTGCCCCCGGCGCGCTCTATGTGGCGCTGCATGGCGTTTCGCAGGACGGCCACAAGTTCCTCGATGCGGCCTTCGAGGCAGGCGCCGCAGCGGCACTCGTCGAGGAGACTTATTCAGGTGACGACCCGCGGCTCGTCCGGGTCGATGACACGCTGCGCGGGCTTGAGCGGTTGGGCGCAGCGGCACGGGAACGCACGAAGGCTCGCATCATCGCGGTCACCGGAAGCGCCGGCAAAACGACATCGAAGGAAATCCTCCGCGCGATGTTCGAGGCGACGGCACCGGGACGCGTCCATGCGGCAGCGAAGTCGTTCAACAACCACTGGGGCGTACCGCTGACGCTTGCCTCCATGCCCGCGGACAGCGCGTACGGCGTCTTCGAGATCGGCATGAACCATCCGGGCGAGATCCGACCGCTCGTCAAACTGGTGCGCCCTCATGTTGCGATGATCACAACGATTGCGGCCGCGCACCTCGGGCACTTCAGCGGGTTGGATGAAATCGCTGCGGCGAAGGCGGAAATTTTTGAAGGGCTGACCGGTGACGGGCAAACGACGGGATGGGCCGTCGTGCCATGCGATGCACCGCATGCCGATCTGCTGATGACGCGGGCACAAGGCCACATTTCGGACCCGGGATATCTCTTCACGTTCGGCAGCGGTGACGATGCGGTCATGCAATTGCGGGACCTTGAGCTTGGCCCGACGCGGACGCGGGCGCACCTGCGCGGGCCATCCGACACGCTGGCATTCGAACTCGGCCTTGCAGGCGCGCACAACGCGATGAACGCGGCGGGGTGCATCGCCACCTGGTTCTGCGCCACGGCCGGGCAGAGCCTGCCCTCTACCCCCGATGATCAGGGATATGCCGGTTTCGGCTCTGTCTGCGAGGCGCTGCGCACGCTTGAGATCGACCCGGAAGGACGTGGCCAGGTGCATGCGCTGCGTAACGGCATCACGCTGCTGGATGAAAGCTACAACGCCAACCCGTCCTCAATGCGCGCAGCCATCGCGACGCTCGCGCTCTATCCGCCGGAGCGGCGGCGGATTGCGGTGCTCGGGGACATGCTGGAGTTGGGTGAGACCGCTGACGCGCTCCACGCAGGCCTGAGCGATGCACTGGTTGCGGCGGATGTCGGGTGTGTCCTGATGTGCGGGCCGCATATGGCGGCGCTTGATGCCGCGCTTCCACCCTTCGTGACCGCGCATCACGTGGCGTCATCCGCCGAGCTTGAGCCGCAGCTCCTTGCGACCGTTCAGCCGGGCGATGTCATCATGATCAAGGGGTCGCTTGGTTCACGCATGGCACCGCTCGTCGCCGCCTTGCGGTCTCATTTGTGCCCGCCTACAACCGGCTGAGTTTGCTGTGAGATGGCGCCGTCGGGGGACGCTGCCAATTCGCGGTCGGGGGTGCGCTTCTCCTCGCGGATGCGGCGCGCAGCAGCGGGACTGCGGGGTGCCAACTGGCGCTGCGCGGCCATTCCGGGGGAGGCGTCATGCTCTTTGAGCTGGTGAATTTCAGCGACCAGATCGGCGCGCTGAACGTCTTTCGCTACATCACGTTCCGAACCGGCGCCGCGACCTTGACCGCTCTCGTGCTCGTATTTCTGTTCGGCCCTGCCCTCATCAACGTGATGCGCATCCGCCAGGGTAAGGGCCAGCCGATCCGTGAAGATGGCCCCTCAAGTCACATTGTGAAGAAGCAGGGCACGCCCACGATGGGTGGGCTGATGATCTTGATGGGCGTGACGATCTCGACATTGCTCTGGGCGAACTGGGCGAACGCCTATGTCTGGATCGTGCTCGGGGTGACACTCAGCTATGGCGCCATCGGGTTTTATGACGACTATCTGAAGGTCACCCGACAGACGACATCGGGCTCGTCGACCAAGCTGCGGCTGTTTCTCGAGCTGGCGATCGCCGGCCTCGCGACGTGGCTGATCATGCAGGTCAGCGAGGCCGATCTGTCGGGCATGCTCGCGATCCCGATCCTCAAGGACACGCTGCTCTACTTCGGGCCGCTATTTGTGATTGTCGGGGTGGTCGTGATTGCGGGCGCGGGCAACTCGGTGAACCTGACAGACGGACTGGACGGACTGGCGATTGTGCCTGTGATGATCGCGGCGGCGACCTTCGGGCTCATCGCCTATCTGGCGGGCAACGTGCGCTTTGCAGAATATCTGCAGATCCATCATGTGGCGGGTACCGGCGAGCTTGCCGTGTTCTGCGGTGCGTTGATCGGCGCGGGGCTCGGGTTCCTTTGGTACAATGCGCCGCCTGCGATGATTTTCATGGGGGACACGGGATCGCTGGCGCTCGGCGGGGCGCTCGGTGCGACCGCTGTCGCGACCAAACATGAGCTCGTTCTGGCGATTGTTGGCGGCCTGTTCGTGCTCGAGACGCTCTCGGTGATGATCCAGGTGATCAGCTTCAAGCTGACGGGAAAGCGGGTGTTTCGGATGGCGCCGCTGCACCACCACTTCGAGCAGAAGGGCTGGGAAGAATCGACCGTTGTCGTCCGCTTCTGGATTATCGCGGTCGTGCTCGCGATGGTCGGGCTTGCAACGCTGAAGCTGCGATGAGTGGCGACGAAGCAACGTTGACGCCGGTATCACTGTCACCGGCCAAGATCGCCGCGTATGCCGATGCGTCCTACGTCGTTCTCCGCTCGTATCCCGGCAGTCCGGCCCACGCGCTCAGCATCGCCAAGGGGTGGCGGCTGCTGCGGATCGATGGCGTGAAGCCAAACGACATCTCCGTCGAGAATGCCCGTCGCGGTGCGCGGTTTCCGCTTCTGCTTGCGGATGCGACGCTGCAGCACGCGTTTGAGCTTCAGAGCGGTGCGTGGCCGTTTGGTCTTGTGCTCGCGGCATGGCCGGGCGCCCGGTTCAAGCGCCACATGAGTATCGGCGATTTTGACCACGAGCATATCTTCAAGCTCTGGGCTGAGG